>JBIKIB010000322.1:0-4655 GCA_044361845.1 Chitinophagaceae bacterium
TCGCGGAGGAGGCAAAAGAAAGCATATCGGAATCGGAAAAAAGGATGGCTGCACGCAGGGCGAAGGGCGACACGATGGCCATGCCATATCAGGACTTGCAGGCGTTTCTGCCGGAGGTATCGGGGTATAAAAAAGAAGGCGGTCCACGGGGCTCGCAGATGAATATGCCGGGCATGGCGGGAAGCTGGTCGCAGACCGAGCAGTCGTACAGCAGCGGAGACAAGAGGATAGAGATCACCCTGTTCGATTATAACGGAGCCAATATGGCTTTCGGTGCTGCAACGGCCATGTACAAGGCGGGGTTCGCATCGGAGGATGATACGAAGAGGACCGGATCGGTGGACTTAGGTGTCAGGGATGTGACCGGGTATGAGACCGTGTACAAGCAGGATCCCCGTGCCGAACTCACGCTGGTGGTCGTTGACCGCTTCATGATACAACTGCAGAGCGAAGGCAGCAGTGATGTCGAAGCGTTGAAGAAGGTTGCAAAGGGGATGCGGCTTGCGGACCTTGCGGCGCGTTAATCCACCGTAAATATGGCATATCCATTTCTCCGTCTTGGTCCGGATCAGGCACCCGGAAGCAGGCATCATGCCTCTCCATACCCATGTCTGGGGTGCATCAGGATGCGAGCATACTAGGTGCATATTGTGGGAGGACCAGTATCTGTAAATGTATTTTGACAAAAGGAAGCTGGGTGGTATATTTGCAACCCACGGGGAATTAGCTCAGCTGGCTAGAGCGCTTGCATGGCATGCAAGAGGTCGTCGGTTCGACTCCGATATTCTCCACAGACTAAAAAAGCCTCATTTTCAATGAGGCTTTTTTATTTATCCCTTCTAATGATTACACCCCAGACATCCAAAACCTGTAATTGAGTGTCAAGAAAATGGTACAATTACAGTAGAAAATTTCAGGGACACCATCAGACAAAGAAGAAATACCAGGCATTCCATGCGCACCTTGCCTTACTCGGACAAGGCACTTCTTCAAACTGGAAAGATAGCCCCGGAAATTGAACATGATCTGGCATTGCCAGCTTTCACGGCACGAGTGTAAAATACGGCGCGAAAGGTCAATAGTTCCGGCATCAGCGGCATATACTTAAAGGAGCGGTTTGAGTACATGGTCAAGCACTATAACCTCATGGACAAGGATGTACTCGTACACTTCCATGCAATCCGAAAAATGATCTGCAATTAGAGAATGGTGGATCAGAAGGGTTTAGTATGATATCTTAACAAAGATGTCTTCTGCCACAACACCTGTGATCTCAGACAAATCATTATGAAATCATTTTTGCCCATCTGGTAGATCTGCAAGCATGGTCAGCAAACCCATTGAATGCTATGACAAGAAAAAGCAGCTGCCGGAACTGCGCTTACGCCGCAAGACATCCAATCTGGGCAGTCCTCAGACGTATGAGGGTAGCACTTCTGAAGTAGGCAGCCATAAGCATCATCCTGGCTTTTAATCATCCTACCGGAAACGCACACCTTCTGTTACAGACCGGGAACTGACACAAATGGCAAAGGAAGCATGCAGGATGATCGATTTTCAGTTAAGAGACCAAACTAGTGTTTCGCCTGAAGGAATTGGATCATTTTTTTATATGGGTACGCAAGCGTAAAAAAGAATCTGACAAAAGACCCGGAAACGCATTACGGAATTACATTATGCTAATTTTCAATGTGTTTGCAAGTTTTACTTCAATTTTTTTTAATTGAAAAATGTAGCCGAGTTTTAGCCTGGTTTTAGACCATGTCATCTCATACATGAGATCACTAAAATTAATTTGTTGCAAGGAAATATACAGGAGACATGCGGAGCAGATGATCACAAATAGGAAAACATGCAACAAACCATAGATTGGGTATTTATTTTAGTATTCGTGTTCGGCACCATCGGCTTAGTGGTGTCTGCCATATTATTTATCAGCAACAAGAACGAATCGTTCTCTGCCCGCGTACTGGCGGCCTACCTGTTTTGTGCTTCCATCATCCTGCTTAATTACGACCTCACCAACACAGATTTCTTCCTGGATTTTCCGCATTTGTGGCGGACCGTGGCATGGGCCTCTTTCTGTGCACCCCCGCTCGCCTATCTGTACGTTCGCACCGTTCTGGAACAGGAATTCAAGTACCGCAACACGGATTTCCTCTTTTTCCTACCTGCGGTGATCTACATGTTGACCATGGTCCCATTCCTGATCCTGGACAGCCCACACAAGTTGGAATTTCTGGAAAAACTCATGTCAGATCATTCTCTGATCCCAAAGGAACCAGAAGGCAGCTTGCCCAAAGGGTGGGGCTTTTTGTTTAGGACAGGTTATGGCTTGATCATGGCTTTTGCGCAATACGCCCTGTTGGCAAAAACGAGGGAAAGCATATTGATGGGCAGGGATCCTGTGAAGCAGAACCGGGATACCTTCAATTGGTTGTTCTACTTCACTTTGGTGATGTTTTTTTCCTACCTGCTCTTGTTCCTGGAAACCGTATTGCATGTGTCGAGTTTCATCGACCTGAATAGCCTGATCATACTGACCATATCCGCCAATGTCTTTTTCATCTGTACCTATCTTTTGGTCCGGCCCAATATCCTGTACGGGATGACCGGCTGGTTACAGGAACAGGTGAATGAGGAAGGGCCCCAGGCAGAGTTGGTCGCCCAAAGCTCCCGTGCAAAAAGGACGACCCTGTCCTTGGACCAGAAGCGGGAGTATAAAGCCGCCCTGCAAAACCATTTCCGGGAGAAGCGGCCCTTCCTCAGGGTTGGCTACAAGATCGGGGAACTGTCAAGTGAGCTCGACATCCCCGGCTACCAGCTTACCGCTTTCATCAACCAGGAATACGGCAAGAATTTCAACGAACTGATCAATGACCACCGGTTAGACTACCTTGAGGAAATGCTTCAGTCCAGCCCGGATAATTATCAATACACCCTTGAAGCTTTAGGCAATATGGCAGGTTTCAACTCCCGGAGCACTTTCATCGCGGCAGTCAAAAAAAAGACCGGGAAACCCCCGGTTGAGTATTTCCAACATCTGCGTGTAGGTCTGAAGGGATAATTTTGTCGTGTTTTATTGAAAATTCCAAGATTCCGGTCAACATCCTTGCTGGGTTTTATTTCCCCGGCACCATATCCCCATAACATTGCAGGACAGATAAGTTCACCAAAATCAAGTTTTTATGATTTTCAGGTCATTCACCATCGGACTGGTCGTCCTAACTGGTATGTATTCAGCATCCTGCAATAGTGGGTCCGGGAGTCAGCACATATCAGGGTCAGCCGATTCCACGGCATCGTCTTCTGGTCTGACCCCCAAAGAGGCACGGGACATTGCCAAGGAAGCATTTATTTACGGATTTCCGGTGGTGGACAACTACCGGATCCAGCATTCGTTCTTCGTGGCCACGGACAATACGGAATACAAGGCTCCCTACAATGTGCTGTACAACACCCAACGGGTGGCCACACCGGCCGATAAGGCCATGCAAACCCCTAATTCCGACACTCCTTATGGCAACCTCGGACTTGATCTTCGCACCGAGCCTATCGTGCTGACGGTTCCGGTACTTGAAAAGAGCCGTTATTTCACCATCCAGCTCATCGATGCATATACCCATAATTTTGATTATATCGGGAGCAGGACAACCGGCAATGATGGAGGTAATTTCCTGATCGCAGGACCGGATTGGAAAGGAGAGACGCCCAAGGGCATCAAAAAGGTCTTCCGTTGTGAAACCCAATTCGCATACGCCTTATACCGCACGCAGTTGTTCAACCCTGCGGACCTCGAGAATGTGAAGAAAGTGCAGGCCGGTTATACAGTACAAACCCTGTCTGCATTCCTTGGACAACCCGCGCCGGCTGCCGCTGCATCCATCGACTTTATCAAGCCTCTAGGTGCCGAGGAACAGAAATCTTCGCTCGAGTTCTTTAACATCCTGAATTTCCAACTCCAGTTCTGCCCAACCCATCCTTCAGAAAAGGAACTGATGGAGAGGTTCGCCAAACTCGGCATCGTGGCCGGGAAAAAGATCGATACTGCGTCCTGGTCACCTGATATCAGGGCCGCCATACTGCAGGGTATCGCCGATGCCTGGGTGGAATTTGCCTTCACCAAAGAAAAGGTGGACCGGAAGGAACTAACATCCGGTGAAGTGTTCGGAACGCGCGAGTTCCTGCAGAACAACTATATGTATCGCTTCGTAGGCGACCTGCTGGGTATTTACGGCAATTCCCGTGAAGAAGCGCAGTACCCGATCTATTTCACGGACGAAGAAGGTAAGCCTCTCAACGCATCAGAGCATACATACACGCTTCATTTTGCTCCGGGTAAACTCCCGCCGGTCAATGGCTTCTGGTCCGCCACGATGTATGAACTGCCGTCCATGTTGCTGACCGCGAACCCCTTGAACCGCTACCTGATCAACTCGCCGATGCTGCCAAAGTTGAAAAAAGATGCAGACGGCGGCATCACCCTGCACATTCAAAACGCCTCCCCGGGCAAGGACAAAGAATCCAATTGGCTTCCAGCGCCCAAAGGACCTTTCTATGTGGTGCTCAGGGTATACTGGCCTAAGGAAGAGATCCTGAACGGAAGTTGGAAAGTCCCTCCGATCATGCGGTCGAAGTAATGCGTAACAATTCAC
>JBIKIB010000323.1:0-4644 GCA_044361845.1 Chitinophagaceae bacterium
TTCGTTTCCGTGAACCGGTGAATGACCTTTGCCCCGTCACTGCTGATCAGCCACAGACCATTCCTGGTACCTATCCATTTTCTGTTGGCACCATCCACAGCGATGGTGCGTACTTCTTCATCACCGAAAAGATACCCTGCAAAATCGTCCTGCTGTACTATCGGCAAAAAGGCCTCGCAATTCCCAGAGAAAACATCATCGATGCATTGCACGATCGCGATCCCTTTTGATGTCCCTACCCAGATGAAGCCATCCCGGTCGGTGGCGATGCAGTACACTTCGGATGACGGGAGATTGCCGTTGGCCTTTCCCTGACGAAAATAACGCCAACGGTCATCCGAGATATTGTCCATCGTGCCTCGATCATCAAAACAGAATAACCCATTACCCTTGGGAGAAACGATCCATTTGCGACCGAACTCATCGAGCAAAATCTGCGAAATGGCATTTTCCGTATGCAGATATGGAATGGTGAAACGCTTCCAGACCCCGTCCCTTCGCTTCACGACAAGATTCTGCGGGGCACCATAATTAGAAATCCACAGGTTGTTATCCTCATCAAATGCAAGTCCGGCAACCCGATAGGATCCCGGATCGCCGACAGTGGCCTGTAATCCTGTCTGCTGCTTATGGATCCTGAAGGTACGATCCCGGGATATCTCTAAAAGTCCACCCCCGAAGGACCCTGCAAAAACGGATCCGGTCGCAGGATCCCCTGCAATGGTGATCAGATCCAGCAGGCTGTCGATTTTTGGATACACATACAGGTTTATGTTCTCCCAAACCCCTTCTTTGAAAGTGTAAATTCCGTTAGGGTTGTATAAATAATTCCAGGCTTCGTTCACAGCACCCGCTGCGGCCCACAGACTTCCATCCAGGAAGGTCATGTCCCCTGATGCAATATTGATCGGGGAGTTTGGGAATACCCGCACAGACTGGCCATTGGTGATGCGGATCAGTCCGTTGTTCTGATCTGCCACCCAGTAATCAGCCCCATCAAGCACTGCCTGTCGGGGTATCGAAAGATCTTTTGCCGTGATGCGCGAAAGGACGGCTCCGGAAGCGTCTATCACCGTGACCCGTCCGGCGAAGGAAAGCGACTGGGATACGAGTAATCTTCCGCCGGACACATTGAACCCCGTTGTCGGCCATCCGTCTGCAAGTATGCTGCGCCACCCGGTGCCGGTCTGTAGGAAAACCGTATCATGCTTCAGCACAGCCAATGCATTGCCGATGGCAGCGACGGCATCACATGTCCCGGAACTGAGTCCATTACCGGCAACTGTTTGCCAATTGCGAAAATCAGAAAGATTTTGTACGGAGGAAGCAGCACGTTTCAATCCTTCCGCAGTGGCAGCGTAATAGAACCCATCAACCCAGGTAAGTCCGTTCACGCGGATATTATCACCGCCAGAAGAAGGCCTGTAAGTGTCCTTGACTTCTCTCCTGTCAGGATCAAGGACGATGATACCCAGTCCAGTGGATAATAACACCTCATTACCGCGCCAAAGGACAGCATTCACCGACCTGTCTCCACTGACACTGCTGAGCATGATATCCGGGATGTTGAACACTCTGTCCCCATCAAGGATGTCGACATTGCTGTTTTCATAGGCCAGTACGATCCGCCTACCAGTGGGCTCCATGGCCATCAGCCTGACCCGTACTTCGTTAAGTCCGTTGACCTTGGTCCTTCTTTCAAAAGAACCATCCGCTTTATCAAAAGTGAAAAACCCAAATGGCGTGGCGCAGTGGATGAGATCGTCCTCCCCTGCCACTTGCACCGCATTGTTGAAAGGGAGGTGTTCGCGCCAGGACCCTATGGGCGGTAACTGCTGGGCGGCAGTCGATTGTGCAACGGCCGTACAAAACGAAAAAAGCAGCCACCCGTTCTTCATCCTGTAAAATTATGAAAACGGAGTGAGCCCTATTCAGGTTGCCCCGGTTTGGCATCCTTAAATTGCTTTCCTTTGCATCACTCTAATAAACAACCTACTATGTGGCATAAAATCGGGGAAGCGGTCATTCGCTACCGCCTGCCCCTGCTGATCATCCTCTTCGCATTCACCGGCGTGATGGGTTACTATGCTTCCAAGGTGAAGATGAGTTATGACTTCGCAAAGGCAATCCCGGTCGATCACCCCAAATACAAGGCGTATCTCGCATTCAAAGAACAGTTCGGGGAGGATGGCAATGTGCTGGCCATCGGCTTCCAGACAGACAAACTTTTCGTTCCTGAGCAGTTCAATCGTCTCGCAAAGCTGCATGACTCCCTCAAAAGAATCTATGGCGTAGAGGATGTACTGAGTCCGATTTCTGCGGTGAACCTCGTAAAGAACGACAGTACACAGAAATTACAGGCAAGGACGATATTTCCAAAACCCGTCACCAGCCAGGCCGAACTCGACAGTTGCCGCCAGGTATTCTTCGGCATACCCTTCTACCATGGGCTCATGTTCAATCCACAAAGCAACGCATACCTGATCGGGGTCCGGCTGAAAAGCAGCATCCTCAGCAGTAAAAGTCGTGACACAGTTGTAGCACTGGTAGAGCAAACGGCTGCTGCTTTCGAAAAGGAAAGCGGATTGGAGCTCAGGTACAGTGGACTTCCGCATATCCGAAATAACCTCATGACCCGCATCAATGCAGAGATGCGGTTTTTTCTTTTTGGTTCCATCATCTTTTCCGCGCTGATCCTGTTCATCTTCTTCCGATCATTCAGTACGATGGTCCTTTCCCTTTGTGTGGTGATCATAGGTGTGATATGGAGTTTAGGGACACTTGAACTCTGCGGGTTCAAGATCACATTGCTCTCGGCATTGATCCCGCCACTGGTGGTGGTGATTGGAATTCCGAATTGCATCTACTTTCTGAACAAGTACCATACCACCTATATCCACCGTGCGAACCAGCGACAGGCGCTGGTGGAGATGGTGGGAAAGATGGGCATCGTCACACTATTCTGTAATCTAGCAGCAGCAATCGGCTTCGCGGTATTTGCCCTGACGAAAAGCTCTATTCTAAAGGAATTTGGCATCGTGGCTGGTATCAACATCATGGCACTGTTCATTATTTCGCTGATCTTATTGCCGGGAGTCCTCAGCTATCTGCCCGTCCCGAAAGAAAAACATACCCGATACCTACGCAATAAATGGCTTTCCGCAGTGCTCAAACGGATTGAAATATGGGTATTCGACCATACTAAACTTGTATACGGACTCACAGCCGCCGTACTCGTTTTCTCCATCATAGGCATCACCAGACTGCGTTCGGAGGGATTTGTGGTCGATGATCTGCCAAAAGATGATAAAGTGTACACAGACCTGAAATTCTTCGAGAAACATTTCAGGGGAGTCATACCCTTGGAAATCCTTGTGGATACAAAGAAAAAGAACGGGTTGGCTGGATCCCGTGCACTGAATACGTTTGAACGGATCGATTCATTGGCAAACTATATTGCTTCTCAACCAGAGATGGCAAGACCCCTTTCTTTGGCGGAGGGACTGAAATTCGCAAAACAAGGCTTCTATGATGGTGACAGCAACAACTACGCAATGCCTAACGCATTTGACGGGGCTTTCGTAGCAGACTACCTCAAACCCGGAAAAGATACCGGAAGCAACGGTGGCTTCGTAAAACTCATGTCTTCGTTCATGGACAGCAACCGGCAGATCACCCGGGTATCGGTGAACATGGCGGATGTGGGCAGCAAAAGACTTCCGGTGCTGCTCGACAGCCTTAGGGAAAAAGCAAACCAATACCTTGACACCTCAAAATATACAGTGGAATTCACTGGTACCAGTGTCACATTTTTAGAGGGTAGCAGATTCATTATCAATGGCTTATGGGAGAGCATATTCTGGGCTTTCCTGCTGATATCGCTCAGTATGCTCTATCTTTTCAGGTCATTCAGAATCCTGTTGTGTTCTCTTATCCCCAACATCATACCGCTCATGCTTACAGCAGGCGTGATGGGATGGGTAGGTATCGCGCTGAAACCATCGACAGTATTGGTATTCAGCGTGGCACTCGGCATCGCTATCGATGTAACCATCAGGTTTCTGGTGAATTACAAACAGGAACTCCCACACAATGGGTTCGACGTGCGGCAGACAGTGATGAATACCATCCGGCAAACTGGCATCAGCATCATTTATACATCCCTTGTACTGATCGCAGGTTTTATCATATTTGTCTTCAGCGGATTTGGAGGAACACAGGCTCTCGGATGGCTGACATCCCTCACGCTTTTCGCAGCGACGATCACTAACCTCGTTCTGCTGCCGGTACTTCTCCTTGGCTTGAACAAGAAGTGAACATACTGGCTGAAACAATCCTAACCCAATGGCAGGATTGTTTCAGCCAGTATGTTCACCATGAAGAGAAGTCAAGCAGCTTTTTACTGACCTGCTCATGTTGACATCTACCAATTGAAACTCTTTTTAATAAGTCAGGTAGAAAAAGTCATTGCTCATCTATCAGGAAGTACGAGCGAAAGAACGTTTTGTGGTCATTTTCAGCAGGGTATACCGCAGGCAATCAAAAAATTTAGCTTGTCAGACTTTGAGGTGAAGCTTGTTGCTTTTTTCACATTCCATAGGAGGATTGAAAACCCCTTTTCAGCCCTCACAAAAAACTGGATAC
>JBIKIB010000046.1:0-15060 GCA_044361845.1 Chitinophagaceae bacterium
TCCTGCTGCAACACCCGGGACGCCTGGAGGACGTTGGTGAAGAGTTCCCGGATCAGTTGCTGGTCATGAGAAGGCCCCATGCTGATCTGTGCCTTAGAGCCGTCAGGGGCGATGAATTCATTCTCGGGAGACGCCGCAGGACCCGACACCAGCAATCCAGTTGCCGGATCCTTCACCAGCCAATCAAGATAGAACCTTGCCGATCCGGTCATCACAGGGTACATGCGGGACAGGAATGCGGTATCATAGGTGAAGGAGAAATGATCCCAGAGATGCTGACAAAGCCAGGCCCCCGCACCGATATGCATGCCCCAGCCGGGATGCTCCCCGGGTGCCGTGTATCCCCAAACATTGGTGACAGGATGCACACACCAGCCCTTTGCACCGTACTGGACGGCAGCGGTCCTCTCTCCCGGTCTGACAAGGGATTCCACCAGGTCGGCCAGGGGACCAAAGCAGTCGCTCAAATTGGTCAGATCAGAAGGCCAGTAGTTCATCTGCACGTTCACATCGGTGTGGTAGTCGCTGTTCCATGGCGTCTGTATCCGATTCGCCCAGATCCCCTGCAGATTCGCTGGCAGAGACCCTTCGCGGGAGGATGCTATGAGCAGGTATCGCCCGAACTGGAAATAGGTTTCCTGCAGCCTCAGGTCATCCGCACGCACTTGATTTGCAAGCCGGATATCAGTGGGGATCGTGTCAGGTTCATCACCCGACAACCGCAGGGAGACTTTCCCGAACAGACGGTCATGATCGGCGACATGCCGGAGGAGCAGATCCGGATATGATCGACTGCTTGCCGCCTGCAAATACTGCAGGGAAGGGATGAGTGGATCCTGTCCCCTTTGATACGGATAGGATCGACGGTGATCCGTTGCCGCGGTGAGCAGCAGGGTGACCTCATCGGCACGCACCACCTGCAACGAACTATCGGTAACGGATACACGCCCACCGCTGGCGGAGGCCTTCAACCTGGCGGCATAAGACATGCCGTCGCCTCCCTTCCCATCGGTGAGCACACCGCGCATGATCAAATTATCCCCCTGCCGGCTGACACTGTAACGCTCAGGACGGGTGAGCGATGCGGTCAGGCTGATGGATCCGCGGCGGTCAGCGGTGAACCTGACGACCAGGACCTTGTCGGGGAAACTGACGAATGCCTCCCTCCTGAATCGAATACCGTTTCGGGTATACGTGACCGTTACCACGCCGCGGGACAGGTCGAGTTCGCGCTGATAATCGGTGTATCCGCCCTCCCCGGGCATATCGATCCACAGGTCACCCAGTGTCTGGTAACATCCAAAAGGTACTTCCGCACCATTCCCCTGGCCGGTCCCGGGACCCTTGCATACCTGGGTCTTAAGGGTCAGCGCCGTCGCTTCCCTGTATTTTCCGGCGAACAGCAGCTCCCGTATCCGCTGCAGGGAAGCGAATGCGTCGGGGTTATCGTTGTCATCCGGACTACCCGACCAGAGTGACTTCTCATTGAGCTGTATCCTTTCACGACCCACATCCCCGAATACCATCGCTCCGATCCGCCCGTTGCCGATGGGCAGTGCTTTCAGCCATTCAGGATCATTGGCCCAACCTTTTCGGTTATCCGTTACCGTTGCATTCGCCGGCTGACGATACCATAATCGAACCGCAGAGGGGTTTTGCGCTACGACCTCGATCCCGGGAGAGATGATCGAAAAAAAGATGATCAGAATAAGGAAAACCTCCTGCTTTCGGATGGGATGTGATCTGTCCATAGTCCCAATATCCGTGAAAATTCCTGAACTGCATACAGTAACCCTCATTTCAGAAGGGATCTTGACCGGCCTTCGTAGGATCCCTGTAGCGCATGGTGTATGGATGAAAGGATGTATTGATCCTGTAGGACGGGCTTCTCAACGCTTCAGAAGCATCATCAAAGAGCCTGCAAGGGTCAGCGGGATAACGAGTTTGCCATACTGACCGTCCGCCACCCGCTTCGCGATCCTTATCGCAACGAGGAATCCTGTGGCGACCACAGGGATCAGCCAGACAATGGCAACAAATCATGTGATGTACAGATCAATCCCCTTCTGCATCATAGTCGACCGGTGGTTCCGAAGCGATGTCTGCCAATTGTCCTGTCACCAAACCTGACAAGGTATTGACATGCACCATGTATTTTTCGATCATCGCAGAGATCTCTCCCGCCGTGAATGCGCTTGCCGGGTCGAGCAGCTTGTCGATCTCCGAGAATATGGCTGTTGCAATGGCGGTCTGCCGCTGGTATAGCATTTTTTTATCCTGAAGATCCCTGAGTGTATGCTGCTTAGGCATAATCTTCCTCTGATGCTTTTCCTGACCTTTGAGGATCTTATCCCGATAGTGCGGCTTATTCTGTAGGTGTCCAAAGATCAAATGCGACCTTGTCCCACCTTCTTCCGGAGCTTCCTTCAACTTATCTTGCTGCAGCTTATTCCATACATCAAAGTGGGCATTCATCTTCACCAAAGCATCGGTGTATTTTTGAATCTCCCGATTCAGATCGGACAGGTCTTTAGCACTAAACGATTTGCTGACCGCTTCATTTGCCAGCTGGATGATGTTGGCCTTTGCCGCAGCGAACTGGCTTGGTTCCGGATTCGAATCCTTTTGCATCTCCGACATGATGGCAGGTTTCCCCGCAGCGGGGTTCACTTCCAGGATTGCCCCATAGAGCAGATCCACCGCCGTGGTGAAACTCTTCGTCTGCATATGAACATCCATTTCTGGAATTCCATCGACACCACCTTCCTTAAAGAGTTTGGAACCTCCGATCTTCTTCTTGTCCCCATCACTCAGCAGGTTGACACTGCCATCGAAGGCCGAGGTTCCCAGATCCCACTGTTTGCCGAGGGTTATCTCGAAGAGCTCTTTCCTGAAGAAATAGAACGCCTTCACTTCCATTCCTGCGGAGAGTTCCGCCATCAGGTTCGCATCCAGATGATAGGTTCCCATCAGGCTCTCAAAGTCGTATCCTTTGGATGCTGTTGCTTCGCCGTGGATGCCCAACGTGGCATTCGCTTCAGCACCAACTGTCCCCTTGAAAAACGCACCTATGTACACCAGCAGGGAACTGCCCGCGCCGGCAAAGACCTTGATGCTGGCTGTCAGCGTTGGATTGATCCCAATATTCCCATCGACCACGAACCGGTCGCCATCATAACTGATGCTGGCATCTGCTCCGATGGCAGTTCCGCCATCAATGATGAGGGAAACACCCCCTTCGAGGGGGACCGGACCGGCAGGGATGGGTACGGTGAAGCCCACTTCGAATGGCCATCCGAATGGTAAAAACGCACCAGGGAACTGCTTGTCCGTCTTCGCACTCACCGAAAGTGCGGCACTGGTGACCTTTGGCTTATCGGTGCCGGGCCTCCATTCCATGCTGCCCTTTCCGGATGCTTTGAACCAGCCGCCGACCTCAAGCTCTCCCTGAGCATTCTCCAGTGCCACGAGGTAGCCAGCGCCCTCTTTTTTGATGATCGCTTCCGGCGGTGTGAATGTGAAGCCCCCAAAGGAAATGACTTTATTGACGTTGACCCGTATCTCTTCCCAGTCGACCGTGTGCTTGGTGACTTTGACGCCCTTTGCCGTTCCTTCCAACCGGGGTCCGCCCGGCAGCATGGTGCCGCTGTCGAAGGACACCGCCACGCTGCCCATGGTCAGGACGTTATTAACAAATGACACATCGCTTGCCGTGACGTCTATGGTATTCATGATCGTCAGACCGACCGCACCGCCTTCTACGGAGAAGGCCGTTATCTTTTTTTCTCCGATGCCATAGGTGAGCGAGGCCTTCAGGGCAGTGGTTTTGAGCTTTGCCAGGCTGCCGTCGATGTTCATATCGAGCACACCGGCTCCCGTCAGGCTCCAGTTTTCACCGCTCTTTGCCAATTCGATGGAAGGCTGTTTGACGGAGAACCCTTCAATGGGTTCGAAGCCGCCTTCTTCTCCGGTTTCGATGGTGGCCTTGGTGAAGCCCACACCGGTAGCCTTGGAATAACTGAGTTCGTGCAGGGATGCGGTGATGGTATTATCCATCATGCTCGTCGTGATGGATCCCTTGGCTGCCGTCATCACGCCGTCAGCATAGTTCACGCCCTCGGCCGTCAGCGTCACCGCATTGAAGAGTGACACGTCAAGTGAACCATCGGTGAGGGTGGCACTGGTGAACTTCTTTTGCGTCAGGTTGTATGTCACCTCGAACGTGCCGCCTGCCTCCAGCGAATCGATGCCGTACTTCGGCATCAGGGCGATTTCGATACCGCCTGCCCCTGTCACGGAATAGGCATCCGCATCCTTGAGTAATGTCAACGAGGGACTGCTGACGGTCACCCCATCCACCAGCTGGATATCCCCTTCGTATCCGAGGGTTATCGACTCGAAGTCGAATCCCTGCTCGGTCACCGAGGCCTTCGTGATCCTGCCGGTCGCGATACCTGATGGAAGCTGTATATTGAGTGTCACCACTTCCACCTGGAAGCGGCCGGCATCGAGGGCTGCCATATCGATCCGCTCAGCGGTTCCTGAGAAATAAGGAGGTATGTTGAATCCGATGTTGAGCTTGCCCAGATTGTTCTCCATGATCGTCAGGAGCCTTAGCTTCTCGATGTCTCCGGCGTCCTGGCTGGCACCATGCTTATCCTTCCATGCGGTCACCGCGGCTTTCACCACGGAGGCCTGCCTGAAGATCGAGATCAGGTCAGCGAAAGATGCGATCTCCCCGCCGGTGATGCGCATGTACTCATCATATACCGGTTGTATCTTCTGAAAGGTGGATGCATCCCCTGTGACCATTTCCTTGATGCGTGCGACTGCCGTCACCTTGTCATCCATGGATGCCAGTTCGACCGGTGCCGAATCCTCTGCTTCAAGCCGCCGCACGATCCTTTCGATGGACTGCTTCTTGGTCATGTCATTCGCATCCGCAGGGTTGGGATGTTTCGTCAGCCATTGCTTGCCGAGGGTCACGATCTCAGGACGGATGGCATCCTTGTCAGCCGGCGAACCGGCCTTGCTGTATCTGTTCACCGCAGCCTGTAGCTGGGTGAATGTCGAAGACTCCTTTTTGAAAAAATTACCGATTTTAGCACCCATACTGATCTTTCCCTGAAGCAGAAGGAGATCCTGCTCGAAAGATAGTTTCATGCCTGCCTCGGGATCCGGGGGCGGCACATCGGCAGTGCCGTCACCGCCGCCAGAGTCGCCAGAAGGAGGTCCGCTGCTGCCGGCATCCCCCTTCGGCTTAGGTTGCATCCGGGCAGACATATCATCCAGTTTCTGAGCAGCACCACTCCTGCCTGCAAGGCTGGCCATAGTACCCAGGCCAGACACCATGGGGCTCGAATTGGCAATGGCAGACAACTGATCAAGGCCGCCGACAGACATTCCGCCACCACCCCCAACGACTTTTTCGGAATGTCCGACTCGCTGTTCGCTTTTTTCCGGTGTGATGGTAGCCTTGGACATGTATAATCTACAAAAATATGTTATCTAACTTGGGAATCCTATCCCTGATCAGGGTGTATCACCCTTTGCGGCGGATCCGACATACTTTTTAAATACCCATGCGAATATGAACCGAAGCAGATATATCACCACCAGGGTGACCAAAAAAAGAATGAAGATCATCTGGCTGAGGAAGAGTTCTTCCAAACGGGTCAACCGCGCATACTGCGACCGCAGATCCATAACATGTAGGATGAATGGCAATAGTGCCAGTGCAAGGAGGGTGAAAAGCAGAAAAAAACCTGTTTCCTGTATGAACTTTTTCATGATGATGGCTTACCCGATGTTCATGGCCGGTGTATTGAAAAGACTTTAGACAATCGGAATATCACATAACCGATACCGATGCCCGTCAGGAATGCGAACAAAGAACGGATCTGTGAGGAATCGAAGAAGTCTATTAGTCCGAGCAATGGGATGATCAGCAGTGTACTGACGAGAATGTATACATAAAAATTCAGGTGGCTGTAAAAGAAGGACTCCCGCACCCGCCAGTCACTGAAGGCGATGAACATCGCGATGACCATGGTGATGGCGAAGACGATGGCGGCTGTCACCAGCAGATCTGTATATTTCAGGAAGAAGCCTGCCACCTGTATCGGATATCCCTTGAGGAATGTGACGGGATCTGTTATACGCAGCGTATCGGTCGTGTATTTATCTTTCAGCAATTGCCAGAACTCCCTGTGACCCTGATCATATCCGAGTGCCCAAAGCCCCACGCCACGAAGGTTTCGCGACATGGCAAGGTCCATTTTCCGCCCCATCGTGTAATCATCATCATACCAGCACTCAAGGGCTGTCTTATCCGGGAATTCCATGAAGTAGTAGTTCGTCATGGTATTCGCATCAAGGGATGGCTCCAGCCTATAGGATGTGTCGATCGTATTATAGAGCATGCGTATTTCACTATAGGTGATCTTCTTATCGAAGACCGACTCGTACAGACCTTTACTGTTTTTTGTTGCTTTCCATTGTGCCCCGTACAATGGCAGGGCCAGGATGGTCTTGCGGGTATCGATGCCCTGCGCGATATAGGTGTCCAGTGTTCCCTGCAGACTGGGGCCCTTTCCGTTAGGTGAAGTCAGTGGTGCCACGGCTCCGCTGGCCTCATCCTCGGATTTATATTCAAACCCTGAAATGACCAAAGCATCAGCATGCCGTTGCAGTTCCTGCACGTCAAAAAATCCATTTTCGTTTTCCGCAGGCAGACTGATGGCCAGATACCCCTGACTGACAGAAGCATTCAGCCGTGCGCGGAAAGCCGCGACAAAACGCAGGAATGTCCTTTTCGAATCACTGGGCATATCAGAAAAATTCAAATCAACCCCATCCGCATTCTTTTCCGTCAATAACAACATGACCGAATCGGCCAGCGTCCCCCAGGCATTTTCGTTTCCAAGGAAACTGGCAGTCTGCTCCTGTCCCTGACAGGCGACCGTCAGCAACACCCGGCAGTTTTTTGCATGTGCGGAATCCACGATCGACATGGTTCTCCACATATCCATATCTTCTGGATTGTGGCAACCACCAGTCACCGGGTCTACGATATACCCGTAAAAGGAAACCGTCGTCAACAGGTTGTAAGGATATGACATCCAGTTTTCACCCATCCATGATGGATGCCATCCGAAGACCTCCACTTCGCTATTGATCTTCCGGATGGATGAATCCCGTATGAAATGCGTCCGCAACGAACTGTCCCAACCAATATCCATTGGTTTATCGGGTGCGGAATTCAGGTTGAGTGCGGTATACAGGAATTCATAATCGTTGATCATGTTCTTCTGCCTGTCGGATGCCAGATGTCGGCTCATCGTATCCGATCCGGAATCCCCTGTTTTTTTCTTCACCAGGGAGAATGCCTGACTCGTACTTCTTTCCAGGAGACTGTATTCGGATGCCACCATGCGGGAACTCGAACGCAGCTTTGTGTATTGTTCCCTGCAGGAGACCAGCTGGACGAAAAGAATCGATATTGCGGCGAAGCGAAAAAAAATAGTCATATCACGGATACGATTACATAATTGAGGCAAGATTTTTCCGTCACTTCCTCTTCGATCTCATAACTGTCGGTGTACAATCCTACGATGTTGAGTTTGGTCTTATAGTCATACACCTTCGATGTGTTCTGCAGCGTCATGTGTACACCTGATGGATTCCCCGACTTCCCCGTCACGATGAACGCGGCGAAATTCGCCCGGTTATTCGCGGTCGGGGCAAGGACTGAAGTCTTGTTATATTTTCCGTCAACACTCCGGATGACCCTCTTGTCCGCATGTTGCATCGTGATCCTGAGGTCTTTGTTCCGGTCTTCCGGAAGCCATACCGCATCATCCGGGTCGAGTTCGTTCAGCAGGTAGCGGGTGAGCGGATCCGGCACGAGCTCCGCAGTCGCTTCCATTGCCCACTCCTCCTTGGTCTGATTGTCGGATCCGAGCCAGAAAGCCCATGCAATATACTTCCTGTTCTTCGTGAACGGGATCTGCATCCTCATGGTATTGGGTTGCGTGATATTCTTGGTGGAAGAAAGATGCACCGCATCATCATACAACAATTCCTGGATCGTGTCGGTCATCATCCGTTTCACCTTGACCTGCTGAAATAGTGTATCACACTGATATTTGACAGCCAGTTGATGGGCGACCTCATGCCGTATCACCAACAATTTTCCTTTCGATGGAAGGATGCCTTTGTTGAGCAGGTTGATCGCCAACACCCCATCCGCCGTTGCCACGATGGCCGCTTCGACATCCTTGTCCTTTTTATTAAGAGAGGTACTGAAACGCAGTTCCTTGCCTTCCAATACTTCCATCTCGTCAAACCCCGCACCCCGCATGATCCGATACGTTATGAAAAGCGTATCCCCTTTCTTGATCTCATAATTCAGGCTCTTAGTGCCACCCAGCCAGCGTAGGGAGAATACGAGGTTTGCCATTACTTTTACCGAAGGGTCCGGCATCTCTATGAGCGGCAGCAAGACGAGATCCGACTCCGGAATGACGATATTACCCGACTTCTCCAATACCCCCTTCAGGCTGTCGACCTTTGCCTCGATGCGAGCCCTCAGGGAATCTGTCTGGAACAGCGAATCGATGGTGCCGAGTTTTCCGAGCACCTCCTCCTTGAAATATTCCAGGTTTTCGATCACATACCCCTTACCCTCCTCCAAAGGCTTCAACAACTTCTCCTTGAAGGGAAATTTCGGTTGTGCCAGGATGGAAAAGCTGCATAAAAAGGTACATAGGACCAACATTGCCGCTTTCATGCAGACAACTGAAAAGGGTCTGCTCATGTCACTTTGGTTTTAGTTTTTTTTGTAGTTCCAGCCTAAGGGCTGCATATTTGTCAGTTACCGGCAAAGGCCCCTCTCCTCTTCTTACTTCCGGCATCGGCGCACCCGGTCTTTCCTCTGGTTCATGCATCCCTCCGCCATGCAGTTCCACATTCTGCCGGTAGACCGTACGCATGTACCGGAGCTTGAATTCATTTTCCCCCATGCGCATCAGATTGTCATATGGACCTTCCGGTGCCATCAGCTTGCTGAAGACCGGGGTGATCTCAATGAGGATCAACAGCATTGTGATCGACAATGACGCCATTCCACCCATGCCGTTCAATGCATTCAGCCGTGCCAGGAAGCCAGTGGAGAAATTGATCTCGATGCGTTCCCGTTCGGCACTGTATTCAGCTGTCAGGCGTTTCTTCTCACGGGCCTGCTCGGCCATCGCAAGATCGATCCGGGCTTTCTCCACATTGAATTCCTTCACGAAATCCATGTATTTCTCCATCTTGGCGTTGCATTCCAACCCACGTCCTTTTTGCCCCGTACCACAGGTCCCATCGCACTCGCAGATATAATCCAGATAATATTTTTCCTTCAGGGAAAAATACTTGTCCATCTCTTCTTGCAGTTGCTTCGACTCTGCGGCATGCTGCAGGGTCTGTGCTTCATGACGGGTTTGCAGATCACTCAGCTTCCTGGTCTTCGTCTCCGAAAGGACCTGGTTGATCTCTGTCTTGAAGATCTCCATCTCCAGGGGCTTAGAGATCACCACCGCAATGGCAACGGCAAGCAAAATGCGGGGCAAAGCCTGCACAAACTCCCGCAGCGGTTTTCCGTTCTTCCGAAAGCTGGACACGATGAACCGGTCAAGGTTGAAAATGATCAAAGCCCAGAAGAGCGCCAGGGGAATGCTGACGTAGAAGGCATGAAAAACCACCTGGAATGCATAGAAGGATGACAGCAACGCGAGGATGGCCGTGAAAAGCACCGTCGCCCCAATGCTGGCATGCTTGTTCCATTCAGAAGTGGGACATTTCTCCAGCACATCGTGGCTGCTCCCCGCACAGAAAACGAGGAATTGTACAAGCCTGTTGTGTGGATCTACGATCATTTGAATATTTTTTGGATGGCTTTCAGAAACCGCTGCCAAAGCGACCCTTTCCGGGGTTCCACTCGTTCAGGCATCTCCGTGACATCCCTGTGGTTTTGTTCGGGCACCACGATTCCTGCAGAGAACGTCTCAATATGGGTGTACACTTCCATATTGGCGACATATTCCCCATAGGTTGTGATAAATGTAAATGTAAATTTTTCATCATGAAAAACCTGAAAAACATGTTCCCCATTGCTTTGGATGCTGCCTAACCTGGCTTCCGACAGCAATCCCGAGGCGGAAGCTGACCATTCCAGCCGAAGTCGGTCAGACTTCAGCACGGCATAGATATGATCCGGACTGTTGGCGGATTGTAAGGGAATGAACTCTGAAGATGCCGAATCAAATACAGAGAGCTGCAATGACAGCGGCGAGTCTTCCTTCATCTTCACAAAGAGGGATTTAATGAGTATCCCGGAGCGATTTCCGGCCTTCAGGCGGAAAAGGGTGTCTTCATAAATGGATGCGGACAGCGTGCCAGATGGTGCCACAGGGCCGAAACCCGGGTCCAGTTCGATGAAATCAGCTTCTTCCACATCCCAGTATAACTGAACGGATCGGCCCTTACTGACTTCCGCCTGATCCGCTTGAAAGACGATCCGTATCTCATCCGCTGATGGGTTCAGCTTTTCGGCATGTGAAGCGATGCGCTCCAGCTCCTTACTCTTTGCCAGCAAAAGTTCACCATGGTTGTCGGCACCTTCATATTCGGTATTGCTCAGCAATTGTTGCCGGTCGAAAATGGCGAAATATTCGGTCCGCTGGAGCTGGTCGAAAAGCGGAGTAGTGAAAACATTCGATCCCGATACAGCAAGCCTCCGGAGGATATTGGTATGCTTCATCGAACGCTCAGAAGGGAACTGGCAGATGACGATCTCCAGGAATACTCCCTTGTTGACCAGGCGGATCAGATCCACCTCCATCTTTTCGAAGTCACGCACACTGGTGATGATCTGCGCCTGGTGCTGTACCCTGCGCAACTGTGCGGCCACTTCCGCACCCCAGTCAAATGGCCAATAACGGTAACTGAACATGATTTTATTGATGTGGCCGGATCACAGGATGGATGGATGGATTTTTCAGTGCCGTCAGATCACAATTTTGACGTCTTGCCTTCTTTTCCGAGTTCTCGCACAACGCCATGTACCAGATCTTCCTGCCAGATCTTGTCCTTCTGCTTGCGCCTTGAATGTATCCATGCAAATTGCACTGCATTATTAATCACACCGCCGGCAATCTCATAATTTCTGGCCAGTAGGGGTATGTCCACGTCAGGACCCAGTGCGAATGAGGATAGTACATTTCCCCACAGGACTTCCCGTTCACGCGCCTGTGGCAGGGTGAAGTTGACAATGCTTTGAAACCTTCTGATAAATGCCCTGTCGATATTGGGCTTCAGATTGGTGGCAAGTATGATCAACCCATCGAAGGACTCCACGCGCTGCAACAGATAAGAAGTTTCCTGATTGGCAAACCTGTCCTTGGAATCCGAGACGTCCGTTCTTTTGGAAAACAAGGACTCCGCTTCATCGAAGAAAAGGATCCAGTCCTTGTTCTCTGCAAGGTCAAATATACGTGAAAGATTTTTCTCCGTTTCCCCGATGTACTTTGAAACGACCTGTGAGAGGTCTATCCGGTAAACACTCCGCCCGTGGGAATTTCCCAGGATGGAGACCGTCAGCGTCTTGCCAGTGCCCGGTGGTCCGAAAAATAATGCCCTGTACCCCTTCCGCAATCGCCTGCTCAAGGTTTCACTGGCACGGATCTCCTGCTGGAAAGACATCCATGTTCGGATATGTTGCACCTCATCGAGCACCTGCGGACTCAAGACAAGATCATCCATCGTTTGGTGTGTGGAGATCTTCGTGGCCGGAAAGCTGCTGCTATAGGTTGGCTCAAAAGCCTCCCCCGTAGTGATGATCGACAGGCACTCATCGGATATGGAGAGTTTACCGGACCAAAACGTCTCGGCAACACCATTATGCGACAAACTGAGGATATTGTCCTTACGGAAGAAATGATCGTCCTTGAAGATATTCAACAACCGAACACGTTTTCTAAGGTCCTTGCCCGCAAGCACAAAACAGACAGTCTCCCCGGTAGGGATGAACCCACGATGCTGGGTGGAATCCTGCCCCCCGAACTCCGAGAAATTCCGGGAAATGGACTTGTTCTGGATATAAAACCGGTCGAAAAGCTGTGGGTTGAGGTGCGGCACAAGCGCCATGATCAAGATGATCCTCTCCTCAGGTGTCATCCCATGCAACAATACCAGCTCCTTATAAGTGCCGGCCTCCATTGGAATGTCAGGTGGTGCGATCTCCGAAAGATCGAATTCACGGTCCTCGAAATACCGCTGCATACGTGTGTCCAAAACCTGAGAAAACCACTCGAGTTCCTGCTCTATGAATGTGATGTTATGTTCGTTGTATGCTGTCATTTGCTTCATCTCCAATTGATCACGAGTCTCAATGGCATCCAATTTAACTGAATCATCGCTATGTTCCAAGGCAATGTATTGAGCAACATGTCGTATGCCTTCCGCTCCACGGTGAGTTCCCAACGATCCTCCAGCAGATACAGCCGCCCCTCGCGCTGCAGGAACGACTCCCTGAAGGTTTCCGGACGGGTAGTATTCATCTTCTCCCAGTTGCTGATGGCACCGACAAGCATTTTGCCGGTCAGCTCCTCCTCCTCGGGCTTTAAATCCAGCACAGGAGGTATCGCCACATCCTGTGCCGCACCGCATAGCAGCTTGTTGAGTGAAAGATTGAATACATCCAATGCCGTCTTTCCCGTCACAATATACTCTGATAACTGAATGGCCCTGATCTTTTCATCCTCTCCGATGAAATTCCGACCATCCGTGAGATTCAGGAAATCAAAATACCGACCCAGAAATGGCCATAACAATATCAGACCGGCATTCATGATGGTCGTGCCCTCTCCCGTTTCCAGCAATTCAGGCTCCACCGGCCCGGCTTCTTCCACCGCCTGCTGCTTTTTTTTCAGTTTTCGTTCCTTTTCGGGCAACGGCGTCCTCAATTCCGGGACAAGCACCAGGATCTCCTTCCACAGGTCTCGCTCCGATACCACCATCTGGCTGACAGGAAAACTATGGAGAAGGGCAAGCTCCGCAACAGAAAGTTTATCCAGGATCCTGCGGACCAGTGTGGCGAGGAGCTCCACCGGATCCCGCAATTTCTGCGACAGGGCAGCCCAGTGCTCTAGGATGATGTCCCACCTGTCCTGACGGCCACGGGCACCGGCAAGCTTCCAGAAATCGATCCGGAAATGCCTGGCTGCCAGGCGGCTGAACAGTTCAAGGGTCTGCATCATCGTCGGATGTATGACCATCAGAAAATCCTTCTCGAAACCGGTGGCCATGAACCGCAAAATCCGCTTACGGGAAGCCTGCCGAGCAGCACCGGCATGGAGCATCGCCCTGATGCCCTCGGGAGCTTTTGGAAGATATTCCCGGAGCTGCTCGTAAAGCTCCTTCTCGGTCAACACCTTCCCATGAGGCATGATGATCCCATTATCGAGAAAATAGCTGAATACATCCTGGAAATCATGCAGCGTCCGACCCTCATGGCGCATCACCTGCAAGACCAGATCTCGAATGGGTTTGTACCGGCTGGTCCTTAAAGGCAGAAGGGACCGATCACGCAGGACATCCCTTGCCGCGAATTCCATTTCCCGGAAACGGAACATCTCCTGCAGGAATCCCGACACACGCATCTGCACCGGGACCGTCGGTCGATACCATATCTCCCGGAATGCGGCCAACAAACGACCGATCCGCTGCCTGCCGGCATCCTTCAAAAACCGACCGAGTAAAATGCCGATGAAGCCCGATACTTCAGGATCGGCGATGTGCACTTTGAAGGCATCGAGGATATGTGTCCGGATCATGTCCAGTGAAAACAGGTCCTGGATCCGATCGATCACAGCAGGTGCGAGAACAGGATGCCCCAGCACGAGATCAAGCCCTTTGAGCCGGATACGTTGCTTCAATTCCTCATCCGAAGACCTGTCGGCGACAACGCCTTCCTCCAGGAAAGTGATGATGTCCATGTCAGGATCGGCACCCTCCGCATCATACTGACGGTCATGGGTACCTGTAATGCTGGCCTCACCGGGCTTCGTCGCATCAGGCACAACAGACGTGGATTCATCGATTATATCCGGCATGCCGTCAGGAGAAGCCTGCAGTGAAACGTCCCCGATTTTCCGGAACAGCGATTCAGGAAGTCCGGCAACGGCGGCATGGGCACGCAAGGCTTCCCCGTCATCCTCACCCCGGACGACCGAATGACCGAATACCCTGAACAGTGCAGCATGAATGCTGCCCTCCGAACCATACTCCCAAAGCCTAAGGCGCATGACGGAGCGGAGCAGGGATGCGTTGGCATCCGCGGTACCGGTCGCCTGGCCAGCGCGGACCAAGAACCGCTGCCAACGTTCGATGATCTGTGAAAACAAAGGATTGCGGGCGACATACCGGATCAATGCAAGCAAGACCTCCGCTGTCTGTATCCCGATGAGCTTGCTGATGGCAGCGTCCCCCCATTCCCTTGATGCCATCCAGGCGGCAAGGGACCTGACTTGTCTTACCGAATCCTCATCCCTGCGGGCAAGCAAGTCTCCGAGGATGCCGGGACGAAGCATCGACCGCTCCGCATCCGACCTGAAGGTCACGATGCCACGGCCAGAGATCGTTGCCGGATCAGCCATCACCTGGTTCCATATTTCAGCGAACAGGACGCCATCTGCAGACCGTTGTCCCTCGAAAGTGCTCAACAGCAGATCCCCGGGGATGGAGTAACGGGTAAGGATACCCAATATTTTTCTGATCACGCCCGAGCGGAGTCTGGTGACGGTGATGAACTCCAGCATGAGGACCCTGTGCAAGGATGCCTCATCCCGCACTGCGGACACCCGGTCGCTCATCAACACCTCCGCGATCCTTGCCCGGATCCTGAGCATGGGTGTCCCCGGACGGATGAATGACAGGAACGCCACCCAGGCCTGGATCATGTCCCGGAAAACCTCCGGGCTCAGCCCGTCCCTTAGGGCGTTCTGAAGCCCAGACACC
>JBIKIB010000324.1:0-4623 GCA_044361845.1 Chitinophagaceae bacterium
GTATGAACTTCCGGGGATCTGATCAGACGTTGAATCTGAAATGCATGATGTCACCATCATCCACCAGGTAATCCTTACCCTGGACCGCCAGCTTTCCCGCATCCCGGCAGGCCGCCTCCGACCCCAACGCGATGAAATCCGCATATCGGATGACCTCCGCACGGATGAAGCCCTTTTCGAAATCAGAATGGATCACGCCGGCCGCTTGTGGCGCCAGCATACCCTTGGTGATCGTCCAAGCCCTTACTTCCTGTACCCCTGCCGTGAAATATGTGGCCAGATTCAGCAGGCGATAGGTCGACTTTATAAGCCGCGTAACACCACTTTCCGATAACCCCAGATCTTCGAGGAACATCTTGCGGTCGTCGTAACTCTCCATCACCGCGATCTCACTTTCAATGGCTGCACTCACATAGATGATCTCGGCATGCTCCGCACTCACCGCTTCCCGAACCGCTTGGGTGTGTTTATTCCCGATCACGACACTTTTTTCATCGACATTGCACACATAGATCACCGGCTTCATCGTCAATAGGAACATATCCCGCACGTATTTCTCCTCGTCTTCTTTCGACAGTTCCATGGCCCGTGCATTTTTCCCCTGGTCGAGATGCGCTTTCATCGCCTGAAGGATCTCAAGACCCATCAAAATATCCCGGTCACCCGTCTTGGTGAGTTTCTCCGTGCGGGAGATTTTTTTCTCCACACTCTCCAGATCTTTAAGTTGCAGTTCAGTGTCGATGATCTCTTTGTCACGGACCGGGTCGACGGATCCGTCCACATGGATCACATTGTCATCATCAAAACACCGTAACACATGGATGATGGCATCCGTACTCCGGATATTTCCCAGGAACTGGTTCCCGAGACCCTCACCCTTGCTGGCGCCCTTTACCAGTCCAGCGATGTCCACGATCTCCACCGTCGTCGGTACCACCCGGTTCGGCTTCACCAGCTTCTCCAGATTGATCAGCCGATCGTCAGGAACAGTGATCACGCCGATATTCGGCTCGATGGTGCAGAATGGAAAGTTGGCCGCCTGGGCCTTTGCACTGCTGAGTGCGTTGAATAACGTCGATTTGCCGACGTTTGGGAGTCCTACAATGCCCGCCTGTAATGCCATGTATCCGGTTTGTTAAGTTGATTTGTGATCATTCCGCATATCGATGCGTACCTTCCCTGCCTGAACGTACAAGCCAGACGATGCTGATTGCTCAGACCATGCTGACTGTCGCCGAACATAAGCCATAAGATGAAACAGGGACGGATTTCGCGCTGCAAAGATATACCATGAACCCTCATCATCCGGTAAGATTTGTTTTGGCCGTGTGCCAAAAAAACTGAACTTGAATGCGAAACCATCGTACATGATACTGAATTACATCTGGCTGTCGTTTTTCCTCATATCGTTCTTGATCGCATTCGTGCAATGGCTCCTGACAGGGGATGCCCAGATCTTCAAAACGATCGTGGATGGCATCTTCAAATCCGCCGGCGACAGTGTCGATCTGTCGTTCAAGCTCATCGGCATCATGACCCTCTTCCTTGGCTTCATGAATATCGGAGAGAAAGCAGGCGCTATCCGATACCTTTCCCGCATCGTTGGTCCGTTCTTCGGAAGACTCTTCCCGGAAGTGCCGGCGAAACATCCCGCCATGGGGCATATGATGATGAACTTTTCCGCAAACCTGCTCGGGCTGGACAATGCGGCGACACCATTCGGACTCAAAGCCATGCAGAGCTTACAAGAACTGAATCCCAACAAGGAGACCGCCTCCAATGCACAGATCATGTTCCTCGTGCTGCACGCCTCCGGCCTGACGCTCATACCCGTCAGCATCATCGCGATGCGTGCCGCTGTGCAGCCACCCGCCGCCAACCCGACCGATATTTTCATCCCCTGCATGATCGCCACCTTTGCGGCAACCGTCGCCGCACTCACCATCGTATCCATCCGCCAACGCATCAACCTGCTGCAGCCCGTCATCCTGGGATGGCTGCTGGGCATCTCCGCACTCATCGGCCTACTCATTTGGTATCTGAAGACTTTCCTCGACCAGGCCGGCATAGAGCGGTTCTCCACCATCCTCAGCAACGGATTGATCATACTCATCTTCATGGTATTCCTGCTGGGTGGACTTGTTCGCAAAGTCAATGTGTTCGAAGCCTTCATTGAAGGTGCAAAGGGCGGATTCGATATCGCCATCCGCATCATACCATACCTCGTTGCCATGCTCGTCGCCATCAGTGTCCTGCGCAATTCAGGGGCCTTCGAGTTGCTGATCGACGGCATCAGCAGCCTGTTCAATTCGATGGGACTCCGGACGGATTTCGTCTCGGCACTCCCCACCGCTATCATGAAGCCCCTCAGCGGCAGCGGGTCTAGGGCCATGATGGTCGATACCATGACGAAATACGGCGCGGATTCCTTCCCCGGACGATTATCCGCCATTTTCCAGGGTTCCAGCGATACGACTTTTTACGTCGTGGCGGTCTATTTCGGTTCCGTTTCCATCAAGAATACCCGATACTCCATTCCTTCTATGCTGCTCGCCGATCTGGTGGGGATCATCACGGCTATCGGTATCGCATACCTGTTTTTTGGATCAACACTTGCCACATGATCAATACCAGCACACCGAAGGGGATCTACCGGTCCACCCGGCAGGCCATATGGCTGCTCATCGTACTGTCCGTAGCCGTCTCCTGCAGGCAGCATGCAGATAACGAGGTCACAGGTATGGAACAGGATGCATGGTCTCCGCTCCGTTATCATGAAGATGACACCCTTGCCCTGGGTGCCGCAGATGCACCCAACCTGAAGTCGTGGATCGGGTACTACCATACAACGGATACGGCCTTCGACATCGGTCGATTCAGGGCTTCAGGCGTCAACCTACATATCGACTCCTTCGAAACGATCGACAGGGTGGATGTCCTGGAGTCAGGATCCTTCGGCCCGATCCTCGCATACTCCCCGGATAGCAGTCTTGCGCTTGACATCTGGAGCTACAACCATATCGTCAGCATCAGGAATGGTCAGCCACCGGTCATCGAAGGGGGTGGCCCCGAACAACAGATATCCCTCATCGACCTGCGTACCGGCCTCAGAAGGCAGGTGCTCTACAACGGATCGGCACAGGTCGTGGAGACGGCCGACTGGATGAGTGACGATGTTTTCGTGCTCGGCATGATGAACATCAACGAAAGCACAGGTGTTTGGAGTCCTGATATCCTGCTATTCAGTATGAAGGATTCGATCTGCACTAATTTCAGGTATACGTTACCGTTAGTACCTGATGGGATAGGGTTGCCTGATGGGGATTTCATGACCGGATGGTTGAAACGAAAGGGGTACAAAAAAGAATGAATATGTTCAGGATCCATATCCGGGATTTCAAATGCATCGCCTATCATGGTGTGTTCCCCGAGGAGCGGGCGATAGGGCAGGAGTTCGTTGTGGATGTCGAGGTGATGTTCCCGGCGGCGGGGATGGTCATCACGCTGGAACAAACGATAGACTATTCCCGGCTCCTGGAGATCGTACGGGCAGTAATGGCCGAGCCGGAACCGCTTCTGGAGACGGTCGCCATGAAGATCGCCGGCAGGGTAGGGGAGGAATTTCCACAGGTGACGGGAATTAACATTTCCATAGAGAAACCAGCCGCTCCGATCACTACCTTCGGGGGAAGAGTGGGCGTGCGGTATGAGAAGCGATGTGATGGCCCTGTTGCAGATGTCGTGCCCGCGCCTAGAATGTGAAAGAATAAAAGATCAAATGTCCATGCTAGAACGTTATCGTTTGCTGAAGACCGTTTGCTTGTTGATCCTGATATCCGTGTTGGGCAGTGTCCATGCACAGGAGGTCGGCTATCTGGTCAAAGAGGGGGAGCAACTTGAAAAGGCCATGAAAGACGAGGAGGCACTGGTGAAATACGAGGAAGCCATCAAGCTTTCCCCTAACGACCTACGTGCACGGACGAAATGCAGTGAGATGTACAGTGTTATCGGTCACCGGCTGACGGATAAAAAGAAGCGGTCGGAATACTTCAACATCGCCCGTACCCATGCTGAGGCGGCCCTGCGCCAGGATTCCCTCGATGCGGATGCGAATTACGCCATGGCACTCGCTTTGAGTCGCCTGGCGGTGGTGGGCAGTGTAAAGGAAAAAATACAGTATGTGCGTGGCATCAAGACATTCGCTGACGCTTCGCTGAAGGCGGATCCCGACCATGTGAAGGCCCTGTACACGGTCGGGAAATGGCACCATGAGGTGAGCGGACTGGGTTTTGCGGAGAAAGCCGCCCTCCGGATAGCATTGGGCGGCATGCCTCCCGCCTCGCTCGCGGAAGCCATCGAAAACTTCGAGAAGGCAAGGCGACTTGCCCCTTCATTCGTGGCGAATTATCTTGCACTGGCACTGGCATACCGAGACAGCGGTCAAAGTGACAAAGCGATTGAATTGTTGCAGCGAATGGTCAGGCTCCCGCCAAAGACGCAGGATGATGCCGGACTGAAGGAAGAGGGAAAGAAACTGCTGCAGTCATTGCTTTGATCCAAACGATTTCATCATCACACAAACCCATCATATGCACAAAAGACTGCTGCTCGCAGCCACACTGG
>JBIKIB010000047.1:0-14926 GCA_044361845.1 Chitinophagaceae bacterium
TCGTCAAAGACTTCGCTGAAAAGAAAGAGATCCCCGATCAAAAAAGGCTTTGGGATTTTCAGGTGAATGACCTTTTCCACCGTATCGGTAGTTGATCAGGAGAATCATGAAGAATCAGCAGACTGGGGTTATCAGGCCAGTATCCTGATGATGCTTTTGTAAGCGACCATCAGGTCCTGTTTCATTTCGTTGAAAGAAGCTATCGGAAATTTCAGCGAGAGCTTGGTGAAATCACGGGCGGTATATAAAACGAGCCACTCATCCTCATCGATCATATCAGCGGACAGATAGTTATCGTCCCCGAAATGGTGCTCCCATTCATCGGGACCGATGCAGGCATGGAATCCCAGTTCCTTGACAAGTGCATAATTACCAATGAGCTTCTCCTGAAAATGCTCCCGGTAATTCCCTTTCATATGCAGCGTCACACTGAAAAAATTTCCCCACCAGAACATGGTGCGAATGGCAAACACATCATGCGGCCTGAAATACCGGGGATAATCGAGGATGACATAGGGAAGCCCCAGATACCCTTCTCCGCGGGAGATCTTTGGGGTGATCTCAATGGCAGATTCAAGGTCCTTTTCCAGTACGAGGATCTCCTTCTGCTGCAGCACGGCGATGGCTCCGAACAATTCATAGACTTTTGCAATGACGGCGTTTTTTGTGATCATCACACCCGCATCTGACGCCAAGGCAAGTTCCTCTGGCGAAAGCCTTACATTTGCATCGTTCATCAGGCAAATATATCGCATTCAAACCTCCGATTCCTGCCTTGTTCAAGAAACTCGATAAACTCATCCTGAAGGCATTCATAGGGCCTTTCATCGCCACATTCTTTGTGACACTTTTTGTGCTGGTGATGCAATTCTTCTGGAAATACATTGACGACCTCGTGGGTAAGGGACTCGACCTGTTAAGCATCCTTGAACTCACCGGATACGTAACGGTCACCGCCATCCCACTGGCGCTTCCACTCGCGATACTGCTGTCATCCATCATGACTTTCGGCAACCTGGGGGAGAGCTTCGAGCTCGTCGCGATAAAATCCGCAGGCATCCCCCTGCTGCGCTTCATGCAACCCCTGCTTTTCGTGAGCCTACTGGTCAGCCTCTCCGCATTCCTCATCTCGAACTACGTCATACCCGTCGCACAACTCAGGTTCACTACAATGCTCTACGATATCCGTGTGGCAAAGCCTGCCTTTGACATCAAGGAAGGGGTCTTTTACACCAAACTGCCTGGCTTCGCCATCAAAGTCGGAAAAAAGGAAAAAGATGGCAATGGCATTGAAGAAATCATCATCTATGAAAACCAGTCCTCCCTGCAGGACAACGTCATCATCGCAGAAAAAGGCGTCATGCGCATCAGCAATGACCGGAAATTCCTTGAGTTCAATCTCGAGAACGGATGGCGGTATCAGGAAAAAGGCAGCTATGGTACGAAGGAAACAGAATTTTACAGGCTGGGATTCAAAAAATACAAGAAATCCTTTGACCTCAGCAGCTTTGAAGTACTGAAAACACCCGACAGCCTCTTCAAGGGAAACTACATGATGCTGAATGTGAAGCAACTTGACAATGCCGCGGATACCCTGGTGAAGGCGACGACCTTTACGGTCAAAGAACGCATGAGCCGCGAAGTGAGCAGCTACTTTCTTTGCGGGAAAATGATGGACACTGGCTGGATACCCGCCAATCCTAAACCCATACTGCGAAAAAAAGTCACGTCTTACGAGGATCTCGTTCCCGATAGTGCATTCAATACCAGCTTCCAGCGGGCGACGGAAAAAGTATCCCTGCTGAAATCCTCCCTTGATATGATCGCCTATGAGAACGACCAGCGCAGGAAAGAACTCCGGTATACCCTCATAGAATTCCATAAGAAATACGCACTCTCCTTCGCATGCTTCGTGTTGTTCATGATCGGTGCACCCCTTGGCTCCATCATCCGCAAAGGAGGGTTGGGCATGCCACTCGTCATCGCCGTGATATTCTTCCTGATATTCCACCTGATCAACATGTTTGGTGAAAAATTCGCCAGACAAGGCATCATGACATCACTGGGCGGCACCTGGATGTCCACCGCGATCCTCATACCCGTCGGCATATTCCTCACCTACAAGGCGATGAATGACTCCCAACTCTTCAACAACGAATTCTATTTCCGAACCTACCGCGCCGCTGCAGGGAAATTGCAAAAATGGCGGGCCGCACGCAGATGAGTTTTATGTTACCTTTAATCCAAATACAAGCAGATGTCTGACAGAAGAAAATTCCTGAAAACCTCCATGAAAGGCGGAATGGCCATCGGAGCTGCTTCCATGCTGCCCGGAATGCTCGGCTCATGCTCCATGCTTTCAAAACCATCAGCCACTTCCTCCCTTTTCATAACCTCACCGGCTCAGGCCCCATTGCCATATTCCTTCAATGCCCTCGAACCGGTCATCGATGCACAGACGATGGAATTGCACCATACTAAACACGCAGCCGGATATGCCAAGAACCTCAGCGATGCCATGGCGGCGGAATCCGTCCCATCGGGCACTTCGGTTGAAACCATCATGGGCGGGATCTCCAAGTACTCGGTGAAGATGCGCAACAATGGAGGCGGACATTACAACCACGAATTATTCTGGAAATGCATGAAGCCGAATGCAGGATCTCAGCCTTCCGGGAAATTACTCGCAGCCATCGAATCAGGCTTCAACTCCTTCGGCACTTTAAAGTCTAAATTCACCGAAGCCGCCATGACCCGCTTCGGCAGCGGATGGGCATGGCTGTATCTCGATAAAAATAATCAACTGCAGATCGCATCAACGCCCAACCAAGACAATCCGCTGATGGATGTTTCCCCTGTAAAAGGTATGCCCTTGCTCTGTCTTGATGTATGGGAACACGCCTATTATCTGAAATACCAGAACCGCAGAGGAGATTATGTCGACAACTGGTTCAAAGTGGTGAATTGGGAATTTGTCCAGAAAAGGTTTGAGGTGGCTTCCACATAACCTTCACCCCATAAATACCGCCCCATGGCGAATATCCGCATCATCGGTACACTGTTCACTGTCACCATCATGATCATGATCCTGCTGAGGATGCAGGGAGCGCCGTTGGAAACGCCGGACACACCATTGGGGATCGTCTCCCTTGAACTGGCCTACAGCAAGACCGCTACGGAAAAAATCCTGGAAGTGTGGAGTGCAGTCGGGGTGACAGCGGCTGCCAGGACGAATATTTTCTTGGATTTCATCTTCATCCCTTTTTACGCCCTGCTGTTCTACACCCTCTGCGGGAACATCGCCGTAAGGTCTGACGGCTTCGCAGCCCTGTCAGGCACCGCCATCGCTTTCGCATGCCTTATAGCAGGACTCCTGGATGTATGCGAGAACCTGCTGATGCTATCCTCCCTCAACGGATGGGACAATGCTGGTACGGCCATCATGACGGCCTCTATTGCCTGGACGAAATTCGCACTGCTGGCGGTCGCATCGACCTATATCCTCCTCTTCGGTACATCCCTGCTGTGGAGAAAATACTCCGGATGACTGCGGGATCACCATTCCAAACCCGATAAAATCGACAGTCAGGACTTCCCTAAATAGGCTCAGCCTTTGCCAGCACCTTCTGCTCAAAGGCAGTCAGGCCGACAAAGGCTGATGTATGTCAAGCAATCGTAGGGGCAAATATAGACCCCTGTTCTGTGAAAAACAAGTTAAAAATGCATATTTCTTTACCCCTTTGAAAGATATAGATGTCCGCAGGCTAATCCCCGAAGAATTATCTTTACAGGATAAAACCCGTCATGATGCAAGCATGGAAAGAATATCAGGATAAGCACAAGGAACGTTTCCTGGAAGAATTGCTGGAGTTATTGAGGATCCCCTCCATCAGTGCACGCAGCGAAAATAAGAACGACATGACAGCCTGCGCGGAAGCTGTCAGGGAAAGCCTTCTGAAGGCTGGTGCCGATAAAGTCGTCATATACCCCACACCCGGGCATCCGATCGTGTATGGGGAAAAAATCACCGACCCATCCCTTCCGACCGTACTGGTGTATGGACACTACGATGTCCAGCCCCCTGACCCCCTTGCACTTTGGCATAGCGGACCATTTGAGCCGGTGATAAAAGACGGGAAGATCTTCGCAAGGGGTGCCTGTGATGACAAAGGGCAGTTCTACATGCATGTGAAGGCACTGGAGACCATGGTTCAAACCCATAGCTTGTCGACGAATATTAAATTCTGCATAGAAGGGGAGGAAGAGATCGGATCCCCCAACCTGGCGAATTTCGTCAGGGAAAACAAGGAATTACTGAAGGCGGATGTCGTCCTGATCAGCGATACGGCGATGATCAGCATGGAACACCCGTCCATCGACATCGGTGTACGCGGACTGAGCTATATAGAAGTGGAAGTCACCGGCCCGAACCGCGACCTGCACAGCGGGGTCTATGGCGGTGCGGTGGCCAATCCGGCAACGATACTGGCCCGGATGATCGCTTCCTGCCATGATGAACACAACCACGTGACCATTCCCGGATTCTACGACGATGTGGTGGAAGCCACACCCGAAGAACGAAGCATGATGGCGGCCGCCCCATATGACGAAGAGGAATTCAAAAAGGACCTCGGCGTGGATGCTGTCTGGGGAGAAAAAGGCTTCACCACCAATGAGCGCACCGGCATCCGCCCAACCATCGAAGTGAATGGCATCTGGGGTGGGTATACCGGAGAGGGCGCCAAGACCGTCCTCCCCTCGAAAGCATTCGCGAAAATCTCCGCAAGGCTCGTTCCGAACCAATCATCCCGAACCATCACGGATAAACTGCTGAATTATTTCAAGAGCATTGCTCCGGCAGGCGTCACGGTGAAAGCAGAAGAACACCACGGTGGAGAACCCTACATGACACCGGTGGATTCCATCGCCTACAAAGCCGCCGCAGCAGCGATCGGGGATACCTTCGGTAAAACACCGATACCCGTTCGGGGTGGAGGAAGCATCCCCATCTGCGCATTGTTCGAAAAAGAACTGAACATAAAAATCGTCTTCATGGGCTTCGGACTCGATAGCGACAACCTGCATTCGCCCAACGAGAAATATGACCTGTTCAATTTCTACAAGGGCATCGAGACCATCCCGTATTTCCACAAACGTTTTGCGGAAATGAGCAGATCCTGAACCCTGCCGACACCGGATGCAACAGGAACTACCTCCCCCCCGGGGGACAGTGTTCCTTCAGGAATTTCGTAAACAGCGTCTGAAGGTGGAGGGATGTACCCTCCCCTTCCCGGAGCCCATGCGACCGACCGGGATATGGCATGACGGTGAACTGGCGGTTATGCTTCACCAGTTCGTTGATCAGCATCTCCGTATTCTGGTAATGCACATTGTCATCTGCCGTGCCATGGATATAGAGCAGGTTCCCTTTAAGGTGCTTCGCATGGTATAACGGTGACCCCTGCACGAAATCCTCCCTGTTCTCGGCAGGAAGCCCCATATAGCGCTCCTGGTAGATATTGTCATACGTCAGCTGGTTGACGACAGCCGCAATGGAGATACCGGTCTTGTAGATCTCCGGATATCGGAATAAAAGATTCAGCGTGGCCGAGCCACCACCACTCCATCCCCAGACCGCCACGCGGGAAGTATCAAGATATGGCCGCTTCAGGATCTCCTTCGCCGCCATCGCCTGATCACGGATATTCACCACACCGATCTTTCGGTAAATAGCTTTCCGCCACTGCCGTCCCTTAGGGGCCGGCGTACCGCGATTGTCCAGCGACACATGGAAATATCCGTCGCCTGAGAGGTTTCCTCCGTAGAGTGCGTTCCTCCCGATCCCATAACGGTCGATGACGGTCTGTGCCGCCGGTTCAGAATACACATGAAAAAGTACAGGGTATTTCTTTGTGGAATCGAAATTCGCGGGCCTGGACATCCAACCATCCATCTCGACACCATCGGCGGTCTTCACCCTGAAAAACTCCACGTCAGATGCTTGTCCGGCTGCATTGCGAATGGCATCATCCACCACACGCGTACCATTGAGCCCCTGATGCGAGGGAAGACCGATCCATTCGGAGACGGGCCGCGTACGGTGACTGGAATAAGAATGAAAAGCATACCTGCCGCCAGGCGATACATCGTAATCATGCGTACCGGGCTGGCCGGAAGGCGTGAGGCGAACGGCCATGGATGCATCATCAAGCCTGGCCCGGTACAGGTATTTCTGCGTGGCATTATCCGGTGATGCAGCGAAATAGACCTGCCCGCCTTTCTCATCGACACGCACAATATCCATGACGTCAAAGTCCCCGGGCGTCAATAAAAACTCCTCCTTACCATTGATACTCACCCGATAAAGATGCCTCCACCCGTCCTTCTCACTGGCCCAAAGAAATGACTTTCCGTTGTCCAGCCAGTCCCATCCGCCATAGTCGTAGTCGCCGTCCCAGGTGGGCAGGATGTCGATCCAGGCCTCATCCTTCTCGGATTTGATCAGTTGTGCCTGACCGGTATTTTTAAGGCAGGTAAAGAGCCGACTCTCGTTCTGCTTTCGGCTGAGTTGCTGCAAGATGATCCCGGACCCATCAGGGATCCATTCCATGCGGGGAATATAGTGCTGGCGCGTGTCGCCGGGCAGTTTCATCCAGGTGGTACTGCCACCGGCCGATGATATCACCCCGACCCTGACGGCGGATGGCGACTCCCCCACTTTGGGATATTCCACCGGAATGATACTGGAATAGACCGAATCCGTATTGTTCATCATCAGGAAATCGCGGGTACCTTCTGCATCCACCTGCCAGTAGGCTATGTGCTTGCCATCCGGACTCCAACGAAATCCATCGCGACAGGCAAACTCCTCCTCATACACCCAGTCGAACGTGCCGTTGATCAGCCTGCGGCGGCCATCCTTGGTAAGGGCCTTCACCACGCCGGTCGTCAGGTCCTCGACATACAGATTCTGCCGGCTGACATAAGCAGCCTTGCTGCCATCAGGGGAGAGCTTGGCAAACATCAGCGACTGCGGAGGAAGTCCCTTCCCCAACTGCCGCCATTTGCCCGAAGTCCGGTTGAGAAGCCAGTAATCCCCACGGGTATTGTAGCGCCATACCCGGGCGGTGTTCGTGAAGATGAGCAGTTTGTTCTTGTCCCTGCTGAACGCGAAAGACTGCGGTTCCAGAGGCTTCCCGTCGATCGAAAACTGTGATGCATCCACCAGCACCTTCTCCTTGCCGGAAGAAAGCTCGGTAACGAGGATACCACCCGTACCATATTCGATGTAACTGCCGCCATCCTCCGACCATTGGGAGTTGCCGGGCTTCTGCGCCACGGAAATAAAAGATAAACCAATGAAAAAGCAGGCTATGATGATGCTGTGGCCTCGGTACATATGGATCCCATTTAGGGATAAAAATAAAACTAAAAAAATTCAGCAGAGCGGGTTTCAAAGCCATAGTCGGCCACTTGTCATATTTTTGATACAGCAGCATCAAAATGCACCCCATGCAAACAAAGGAAAAGATCCGAATCGATAAATACCTCTGGTCCATCCGCCTGTTCAAAACACGGTCTGCCGCCTCGGATGCATGCGACAAGGGAAAGGTGAGGATGAATGGGGATGCTGTGAAAGCCTCCAGAAACGTACATGTGGGCGACACCTACGAAGTGAAGGGTGATGCAAGAAAATGGATCATCCGGGTGGATGCGTTATTGGACCACCGCGTCCAGTATCCCGAAGCGATCAAACATTACACAGACCTCACACCGCCCGAAGATAAAGATGCCATACCATTCCTGGCACCGGTCTTCCATACCGGTAAGCGACAGAGCAAGATCGGCCGGCCAACGAAAAAGGACAGAAGAGAGCTGGATGATTTCATGGAATGATGCGTTCCATCAGACATGCTCATTGTCAGGAATATCCAAAAATCCTGATGAACCTAACGGCCATGCCCAACCGAAAAGAAAAGGGATTCCCCAACCTCGGCATGATCCATCAAACGATCTATGATCACTCCGTCCTGGGTAAGAATTGAATGCTTACATCCATCACCGTTGCTGTACGGGAACAGGTGTGGTCAATGAACAACACCTCACTGCGATGGCGGGTTTCACTTCAGGAAGGAGAGGTTGTTGAACACAACCACCTGAAACTGAGAACGGCTCCTGGTCTCCTGCACCTGGCTCATGATACCGACCTCCATCCGAAGGTCTTTTTTCAACACATAACCCATCGCTGCATAGATCCTGTCGCGGTCGAAAACAGGTTTGTCAAGATGCAGGAAAAATTCATTGTAGGCGGAGATATAGAACGCCCCTGGATCCATACCGGGTTTATTGACCGGTACATTCAGGGCAAGAAAATACCGGAACCGCATCCTGAAATCATCCTGCAGGAACCGTTGTTCCAAACGGTATCGGTGCTGTAGAAATACTCTTCCGAACTGTTGGCGGGTGATGAACTGTTGCCATACCCGATGCTCGCGGGTGCTGCGTTTCATATCCGTCCCGGCAACATAAGGCTCCGATTGAATGTAGGCGTAACCCAACAGCAGATTATTGTTGTTCGCGGTCAGGTTCCTGCCGACACCGGTGCGCAGGATCAGTTGTTCAAGGTCACCTGCCACATTGTAGTTCCGGTACTGTACTTCATTCCACAAGTTCCATTTCTTCTGGGCAAAAGGCTGGTTGCCGACGTAAATGAACCAATTACCGATATCCGATCGCTGAGCATGGCTGAAAAGACTCAAACAGATCAGAAACAAAACCGCCGATGCCTTCACATACGTTTGATGGGATCGGGAGAGAATAAACCCTGTCATCGGCTCCAGGTTTCATTGATTGGTTCACCCTTGGAGCTCTTGCCGGAATGCTGCCAGTTCCGTCCCAAGACTTTACCATCGAAGCTGAGGCTCATGCCCACCCTGCTGCTGTCGCGGGAGAAGAAATCTATATGCTCGGTGTATTTTCCCTGCTCGAAGGTATAGCTGCCACCTCCTGTGCCAAAGAAATCCCCGGTCTCCGAATTGATCGCGGCCCACTGGAATCGCTTACCGGAAAGGAGCTTTATGGTCTTGCGCGCTGCGGGTTTGATCTCGACCATCTTGCCAGCCTGTTCCCTTGCCGTGATCCGCCAGTTGCCCGCCAGCGGGCCCTTGCCATCATCGGTACGCACCCATACATCATCCTTACCATCACGGAATGTTTTCATGTTTGTTCCGTTCATACTGAACGTGAAGGCATATCCTCTGCCGACCTGTGTCTTGTCGGTCGTGTTATATTCAATTTCTCCGTTCATCATGTCTTTGTCGACCCTGCAGGTCCCCCCCTCCGTGTGGATGAACCTCTTCGCGTTGACATCAAAAATACTCAGGCTGTAATAGTCATCAACGATGACAAGGGTGTGGGTGATGCCCTCAACTTTTTTTTCCCAGGCACCAACAGGCTTTTCGGAAAACGGCTGCAGGGCAAGGCATGCAGGAAGCAAGGCGAGGAGGATGATTTTTTTCATATCTGTGACATTGTTGACGGTACAATTTCATCTTCGATGGCAAGCGGGTACGATTGAACGCATTGTCAGAATAGTTCAACCCACCAGTTGTTTTCCCAGTCTTCCGCCGGTGCCAGGCATAGCATGCCCGGTTTCCGCTCAAGCTGACCATCATGGCTGACCGGATCCGCATGCCCCTGCCAGGGTTCGATGCATACGAAATCCGCATCCTTCGCAGCCCAGAGGCCGAGATGCGGCCAGCCTCCGATGCCGAAACGCAGACCATGATCGTCCGTGTCACTGTGCAAAGATACCCACCTGGACTTCAACCCTTTGAACACAATGGCATCGGAAGCGAACAATCCTTTTGTCAACGGGATCCGCCGTTCATGATCCAGGAATGGGACGACCTCGTCTGTCAGTAGCCCGTCTTTCAGTTCCCAGCGCCCGGCAGTCTCCTCCGTTTCGAATTCGAGGTGGTAATCGTCGTAGGACGACCCCGACTTCAACGGTACAGCAAATGCAGGATGTGCGCCCAGTGAAAAGTACAATGGTGCATCCCCCGTATTTATCACAGTATACGTGACCGTTAGTCTGTTCGCATCAAGCAGATACCGCAGTCGCAGCAGGAACCTGAACGGATATGCGACACGGCTCGCCTCATCATCTTCCATTGTGAAAACCGCTTCCGTGTCGCTGAGCTGTCTGGCTTCGAAGATCCTGTCCCGCGCGAATCCATGCCGTGGCAGGGTATGGGTCGTTCCTCCATAATGATAGTGGTTGTCTTTCAGCGTCCCTACGATGGGAAAGAGCACCGGAGAGCATTTTCCCCACCAGACTGGATCACCTGACCAGAGATAATCCATCCCATGGGCTTTCAGCTCACGGAGCTCCGCACCCAATGGATGAATTGACACCTGCAGATGACTGCTCTTCAATCTGATCATACCACAAATATAGATCAAGTTCGATGTCGCCCGGACCCATCCGAAAGGGTATTTTGATCAGATCGGCACCACATCCTGACGAAAGATGACCGGTATGGATCGATGCATGTATTCTCCTCATGAAAACAGAAATGACAATCGCCACCTCTGCGCAGCGATCCATGCAACACTATCATTGAATTGCCAGTCCTACCGTATCTGGATGATCAGCGCACAGATCGACCGACGCATTTGGGTTGGGGCAACATGTAAGGCAGGATGGATTCAGACCTGATGCATTGGCGGGTTCGGCCGTTCATCACTGACAGATATCATGCTTCGCACTGAAATTCGTCACCACCACCGTTGCCAGCTCCCGCTACATTTGGTATCGTCAAAATCGTTCATCAAACACATTGCCATGCCACAATCGGATATCACCAACCCGATAGATTTAACCGGCCATGCGGAGGGTACCGGTCCAACGCGGAACCGTCAGCCCGTATATATGGATTTCATGCCACCCTGCAATAGTGCATGCCCGGCGGGTGAGAATATCCAGGGATGGTTGGCACATGCACAGGCAGGTGAGTATTATGAGGCCTACCAGCAGATCATGATAGACAATCCTTTTCCCGCCATCATGGGCCGTATTTGTGTGAAACCCTGCGAGAATGGATGCAACCGCAACCATTTGGATGAAACGGTGAACATCCATGCCGTGGAGCGGTATATCGGCGACAGGGCCATCGAAGAGAATTGGCAACCGCATTGGGAGACCAGACCCACCGGTAAGCGGGTCATGGTGGTGGGTGCCGGCCCTGGCGGACTATCCGCAGCCTATCATCTGGCCCGTATGGGACACAGCGTGGAGGTCTTTGAAGCATCGGATGCCGCGGGTGGATTGATGCGCCATGGCATCCCGGAATACAGGCTTCCCCGCAGGATATTGGAGATGGAGATCGGCCGCATCAAGGCCATGGGCGTTCATATCCACCTGAACCACCGGGTAACGGATCTGCAGGCGGAAAAAGACAATGGGCGGTTTGATGCCATATACCTATCCACTGGTGCACAACTCATCCGGGAGGAGCCCATGGAGGATGATTTTTGCCGCATCCATGTGCAGGATGCATTTCAATTCCTGCGGAAATTCACCGCGGATGAACGAACACATATCGGCAAATCGGTCGTGATCTATGGTGGCGGGAAACTCGCCATGTATATCGCAAGGATCGTGAAGCGTCTCGGCGCTGATGCCATCGTGTTATTCCCCGGCGACCGCAAGCTGATGCCGGCATATGACTACGAGGCGGATGATGCCCTGTCGGAAGGAGTGGATATACAATTTCTACGCCGGATCCATAAGATCGATGAGGATGTTTTCATCCTCGAGAAGATGAAGGTGGAGAAGGGCAAGGCCGTGGGAACGGGTGAGTGGGACAGTCTGAAAGCCGACTCACTGATCGTTGCGTTGTCGCAGGAAGCGGATACCGGCTACCTGCATTCCGTCAACGGGGTTTCGATCAAAGAGGATGGCACCGTGGTCATCAACGCCGAACGCATGACCGGTCATCCGGGCATCTTCGCAGGAGGAGATATGCTACCCGGAGAAGTACGCAGTGCCACGATCTCCATCGGTCACGGAAAGAAAGCCGCAAAGCACATACACGCATGGATGAACGGAGAGACGTTCATAAAGCCACCCAAACCCCCAACGGCCGGCTATCGCAGGCTGCACATGTGGTATAAGACAGAAGCACCGCAGCGTGAACAGGACAGGCTGATGCCATGGGTGGCCGTGCGCAGTTTCGATGAGGTGGTCAAAGGTCTTTCGGAAAAGGAAGCCCGCTATGAGGCACAGCGTTGCCTGAGCTGTGGCAACTGCTTCGAATGCGACGGTTGCTTCGGCGCGTGCCCTGAAGAAGCCATCGTGAAACTTGGCCCGGGAAAGGGATATACGTTCGACCTCAACAAATGCACCGGCTGTGCCGTCTGCTACGAACAATGCCCATGCCATGCGATAGAGATGATACCAGAACCCGACAAAGCTGCAACAGATGTCAAAGCATAAAAAAATGATCGCCACGATGGATGGCAACGAAGCCACCGCATACATCGCATACCGCGTGAATGAGGTCTGCGCCATCTATCCCATCACCCCCTCCTCCACTATGGCTGAACTGGCGGATGAATGGAGCTCGAAAGGCATGATGAACATCTGGGGCAACATACCGGATGTCATAGAAATGCAGAGCGAAGGCGGAGCCGCCGGCACCGTGCACGGCGCACTGCAGACAGGTTCCCTGACAACGACCTTCACCGCCTCACAGGGATTGATGCTGATGCTGCCGAACATGTACAAGATCGCAGGGGAACTCACCGCGACCGTCTTCCATGTGGCAGCAAGATCCCTGGCAGCGCAGGGTCTCTCGATCTTCGGTGACCATCAGGATGTCATGGCCGCCCGCTCGACAGGATTCGCCATGTTCAGCTCTGCAAGCATCCAGGAAGCGCACGATTTCGCACTCATCACACAAACAGCGACCTTACGGTCACGCATACCCTTTATTCATTTTTTTGACGGCTTCCGCACCTCCCATGAGGTCAATAAACTTGAACTGATCCCGGATGAACATATCCGGACGATGATCCCCGACAGCCTCGTTTTCGCACACCGAAACCGGGCGCTGAGTCCAGACAAGCCCTTCATCCGCGGGACCGCACAAAACCCGGACGTATACTTCCAAGGGCGCGAGACCGTGAATGGATTCTACGACAGAACGCCGGGTATCATGGAGGATGTACTGGGTCAGTTCGCCGAGCTGACAGGTCGCCACTACAAGCTCTTCGAATACACCGGCGCTCCGGATGCCGAGAGGGTGATCATCCTGATGGGATCCGGAGGGGAGACCGCCGGGGAAACCTGCGCCCTGCTCAACAGCCAGGGGGAAAAGACAGGCGTGATACAAGTGAGGTTATTCAGACCATTCTCTACGGATCATCTGGTGAAGGCATTACCTGCCCATGTGAAATCCATCGCAGTGCTCGACCGCACAAAGGAACCGGGCGCTTCAGGAGAACCCCTCTATCAGGATGTGCTCGCATCCCTGGTGGAGGCTCTTCAGGATGGACGAATTTCCTCACTTCCAACAGTAATCGGTGGCCGTTACGGACTGTCTTCAAAAGAGTTCACACCGGCCATGGTAAAAGCCGTGTTCGATGAGTTGAAAAAAACAGGACCAAAGAACCATTTCACCGTCGGCATCAACGACGATGTGACCCATACAAGCCTCGAATACGACCCGTCATTCACCCTCGATGAATCCAAATGGCGGCAGGGACTTTTCTTCGGACTTGGTGCGGATGGCACGGTTGGTGCCAATAAGAACAGCATCAAGATCATCGGGGAAAATACGGACCTCTTCGCACAGGGATACTTCGTCTACGATTCGAAAAAATCCGGAGCACGGACGGTCTCTCACCTGCGTTTTGGTCCTGACCCGATCCGTGCACCCTATCTGATATCGCAGGCTGACTTCATCGCCTGCCACCAGTTCGTTTTCCTTCACAAGGTGGAGATGCTTGCATTTGCCAGACCCGGTGCGACCTTCCTGCTGAACAGTTCCTACAGCGCCGGTGAGGTATGGGACAGGCTACCCGCATCGGTCCAGAAACAGATCATCACCAAGAAGATCGGTTTTCATGTCATCGATGCCACCGCGGTCGCACGCGACACCGGCATGACCGGCCGCATCAATACGATCATGCAGACCTGCTTCTTCGCACTTTCGGGTGTGCTTCCCCGTGAGGAAGCCATCACGGAGATAAAAAAAACCATCGAGAAGACCTACTACAAAAAAGGTAAAGCCGTCATCGAACAGAATTTCAAAGCCGTGGACGCCACGCTTGAGAACCTATTTGAAGTGAAGATAAATACAAAGGTCACAGGGGATGAAGTATCCCTGACGGACGTGGTCGCTGCAAATGCGCCGGACTTCGTACGGAACGTCACCGCCATGATGATGACAGGTCACGGCGACGACCTGCCGGTGAGTGCAATGCCTGTCGACGGAACATTTCCAAGCGGCACGACACAATGGGAGAAACGGAACATCTCCGACCTCGTACCCAAATGGGATCCTGAAACCTGCATCCAGTGCGGTAACTGCGCATATGTCTGTCCGCACAGCGTCATCCGCGCGAAATTCTACCATGAGGATAACCTGAAGCATGCGCCAGCGGCATTCCCCTCCGCTCCGATCAACTCCCGAGGCTTCCCTGAAACCAGGTACACCCTGCAGGTTTATCTGGAGGACTGCACCGGTTGCAACCTCTGCGTCGAGGTTTGTCCCGCACTCAATCCACAGGACCGTACACGCAAGGCCATCAACATGGAAGAAAAAGAACCGATGATCCTGCAGGAAAAAGAAAATATAAAATACTTCGAAGGCATCACATGGAATGATCGTTCTTCCATAGATTTCTCCACAGTCCACGG
>JBIKIB010000325.1:0-4605 GCA_044361845.1 Chitinophagaceae bacterium
CCAAAGCACACAGGCCCTTATTACTGGCTATTCGCTTCGTGGAATTCATGTTCAGCATCTGACAATCAGCGGAATATCAGCTGCCTATTGCAAATTTGAGGACTGAAAACTACATTTACAGACTGTCGATATTCACGGCCTTTTGCCTTCGCTAATTTTTCCACATGAGATTCTGCTGTACCCTATTGATCTTTTTATTTACTATACAGACTAGTCTGAGGGCGCAGCGTATACTTTCCGTTGACATAAAAGCAGAAAAGCCGGACATCGCTCAGCTTTATTTTGATGTTGGATCGGGATTATCCGAAGCGAACTCCACCAGGGCAAAGCTCATAGGAGATGGTGATTACGAGCAAATCCAGTTCTCCATTCCGGATGGGGATATTAAGATGCTTCGTCTTGATCCACTGACAAAGCCGGGATTCGTTTTGATTCGTTCCATGCACATCAAATATGGCGATTCCCTGTTCTACTTACCACTCAAGGAAGTCAGCCCCTCCGGTCAGATCTTAAAATCCGAGTACCGCGATTCGATGCTGTATGTGGAAACTACGCTGGATGGCTTTGATCCGCAGTTGATGCTGCCGATACAGAATATCAAGTTCAAAGGCAAGAGCCAAAAGCATTCGGGTATTCAGCCCTGGGTAATTTTCTCACTATGGGTGGCCATGGTGATGATGTTTTTCGCCGTTCTTTTTCGATGTTTCACCGGAACTAAAAGAGAGATCTTTATTCTGGCAGGCGTTTTTTTCTCCATCTTTTCGAGTAAGCTCTTTTTAATTGCACAGTACGGTTCGTTCGTTCCATTCTGGGACCAATGGGATGACGAAGGGTTTCAAATACTGCTCCCTTTTTTACATGACAGCCTCGATTGGAGCCATCTGGTAAGAGCTCATAATGAGCATCGCATCCTGCTCACCCGCCTATTTGTACTCGGATTTTTTGTCCTTCATGGTGTATGGGATTCGATTTTATCCATGGTCGCCCAAGCCATCCTGCATGCGGGCGTACTGGTATTGCTGCTCTCGGTGTCCCGATCTTTTTTACGAAAACAGGCATGGGGGGTCTTTTCCGTGATCATCGTATTGCTATACATGGTCCCATTTTCATTTGAGAATACGCTTTGGGGATTTCAATCCCCGTTTTTTTTAGCCATGTTCTGCGGGTTGGTAGGTATTCATCTGACATGGAAGCATATTCCCCTCACGAGGGGTTGGTTTGCGGGATGGGGTTCGCTTGTGCTGGGTCTTTTCGCAATGGGTAGTGGCTTTCTGGCGGCCGCTGCCATCCTCGGCGTAGGTATGGTCAGCGTTTGGAATCAGGACAAGAAATCCCGACGCCGGGATGTTGTGTCCCTTGCTTTCATTGCCATAGTGATCATCGCTGGTATCTTTTTGCATGTGAACGTACCTCGCCATGAGTCTTTGAAAGCCACGGGTATTCGGGATTTCATGGATTTCTTCATTCGATTGGCCACATGGCCGACGACCCAGCCATTTTGGAGTCTGATACTGCACTTTCCTGTTGTCGTGCTCGTTTTTTGGTTGTTGATCCGTCGTCCTCCGCGCACAGATCCGGCCTGGCTCCTGGCGACATTGTGTTGCTGGACTGTCCTCAACATGGCAGCCCTTGCATACGGACGTGCGAATAGCGGTTTAGCCTCCCGGTACACGGATGGCTTGGCCCTCGGCCTGCTTCATTCGCTGGCGGTGATCCTGTTTTTTTGTAGACTTCCTCAGGTCATCCCTCGCCGCATCGCGCAGGTGGGGCTGGGTGTTTTCGTCACCGTACTCATGGCAGGCGCTTTGAGCTTGATGACTAAGGATTTGATCATTTCCATTCCTGCAAAAAAGGCGTTGGAGCCGATCCAAACGAAATACCTGCTGTCTTTCATGACCACGGACCAGGAAAGTGTACTGGAAGACAAGCCCCGCCTTCATATTCCCTACCCCAATGCAAGGCGTTTGGCGATGATGTTGCGCCGGGATCGTCTTCGGGAGATCTTGCCAGCGGGTCTAAATTGCGGGCTCGTGCCTGAATCTTTCCGGCGAAACGATAGTGTTTTTCTTACGAACGGTGGTACACCTCAGTCAACCACACCGGTCAATTTGTATCCATATTTTGGTTCTTATACCTCGGCTGGAGTTGAAAGCACAGGTAAGCTGCGCCTTGACTTCTTATCCTTCCCATCTGTGGATCGATTTGAAATGAGCATCGCAGGCTACCCACTGGCCAATGGCATGCAGCTCTTCGTCGAAACCAAGGATGGCGATATCATCCCGATTTCAATTGATTCGGATCCAAAGGAAGTATGGAAGAAGGTGAATGTCAATAATCCCGGCAAGCCATTTTCCATCGTAGCAGTCGATGGAAGTGCTTCTTCCTGGTTGGCTTTTGGCTTGCCGACACCTATCGGTCGCCTCTCACATTTGATCCAATGGCTGCTGACATATTGGTGGGTCTTTGGCGCAGTGGGCATTGCCTGCTTCTCGTTAAGCGCCATGATGCATGAGGGGGAAGATGCTTTGGTATCCCGTAATGAAAAAAGATCGCATCCCCCACATGAAAAAAAATAAAACCATTCTCGTTACCGGTTCGTCAGGTCTGATCGGCTCCGAAGTGTGTACCTATTTTTCTACGGAACTTGGCTACTCCGTGCATGGACTGGACAATAACCAGCGCGCTGTTTTTTTTGGTCCGCAAGGGGATACAAGATGGAACCAGCAGCGGCTCGAGAGGGAGCTGGTCGGTTTTGTCCACCACGAAGTGGATATACGAAACCGGCAAAGCGTGCTGGATCTGATCAGGCAGATTCGTCCGGATGGGATTGTGCATACCGCTGCACAACCCTCGCATGATCGCGCCGCAGCGATCCCCTTTGATGATTTCGATACCAATGCCGTGGGCACACTGAATCTTCTGGAAGCGGTACGCCAGGCCTGTCCGGAAAGTCCTTTCGTACACATGAGTACAAACAAGGTGTACGGAGATGCTCCAAATTCCATCCAGCTGCAAGAACTCGAGACCCGCTGGGATTATGCCGATGCACAGTATACGCATGGGATCGCTGAAACCATGTCCATCGACCAGTGTATGCACTCTCTCTTCGGCGCTTCAAAAACCGCAGCGGATGTGATGGTGCAGGAATACGGGCGTTATTTCGGAATGCCCACCTGCTGCCTGCGGGGCGGTTGCCTGACAGGGTCCAACCACTCGGGTGTCGAATTACACGGATTCCTGAGTTATCTATTGAAGTGCAACCTGGAGGGGCGCGAGTACCGAGTATTCGGCTATAAAGGCAAACAGGTGCGCGATAATATCCATTCACTCGATGTGGCACGATTCATCGCAGCTTTTTTCGCTGACCCACGTAAAGGCGAAGTGTACAATATCGGTGGGGGAAAAGACAACTCCTGTTCGATCCTGGAGGCGTTCACAATGGCCGAACAATGGACGGGCAAATCACAAGTATATAGCTATATCGATGAGCACCGTGCCGGTGACCATATTTGCTATTACTCCGACCTCCGTAAGATCCGAGCCCACTTTCCCGGTTGGGAAATAACGCAAACGCTTGAAGCCACGATCGGTCAGATGGTCAATGCATGGAGGAATAGGCTAGGGACGTGAAAATGACCATTGAGTGGATGCTGAAAATGGGAGAATCAGTCTGCCCAGGTATATAAAAGGGTAGATGGCGGCTCCGGGGCCGTTCATTTTTTCACTGGACCGGCGTAAGGTGTCGCACAGTAATATACACCCGATCTTATGATATGGTAGCCAGGATAACATGATGGATCCGCATCCATACGTATGATCCCACGGGCATCTATGGTTACCTGTCGAACACATGAATTAGACCATGAAAGAATACCGATGCGTTAAGACCTGATGGTTCAGTTTTCATATGTCAATTTTTCTAACATGCGTATCCTCATAACAGGCATTTGTGGTTTCGTCGGAAGCACCTTGGCACGGGCAATGTTGCAGCATCATCCGGGGCTCGACATCATCGGGATGGATAACTTCATCCGTCCGGGAAGTGAAACGAACCGTGCACCGCTCAAAGCGCTGGGGATTAAAGTACACTATGGCGATATCCGCAGTGCGAGCGACCTCGCGCAGATGCCGGCGGTGGATTTCGTGGTGGATGCCGCTGCGAATCCCAGCGTACTGGCCGGTGTCGATGGTAAAACCAGCTCCCTGCAACTCGTGGAGCATAACCTCTCCGGTACCATTCAGATGCTCGAATACTGCAAGCGGCACCATGCCGGTTTTGTACTTCTGAGCAGCAGCCGGGTGTATTCCATACCGCCGCTTGCATCCCTTCCCATTGAGGTCCGTGATGATGCCTTTCGCCCGATCTTTCCGGACTTTAAGCCGTCGTCCGAATATGATCGAACCGCGATCGGTCCGTTGGGACTTACCGAACAGTTCTCTACCCAGGCGCCGGTGTCCCTTTATGGCTGCACGAAACTCACGAGTGAAGCGCTGGCGCTGGAATACGGCGAGGCATTCGGATTTCCGGTGTACATCAACCGCTGCGGTGTCCTGGCCGGTGCCGGTCAGTTCGGTCGAGCCGACCAAGGCATTTTTGCCTATTGG
>JBIKIB010000048.1:0-14902 GCA_044361845.1 Chitinophagaceae bacterium
AAGGGCCCTGATTGCCTTCGAGTCCATTGAAAACATTCCGGGTGAATTTCCCCTTTGCCACGGCACCGGATGCGAGGACTTTGTTGACCACTTGTTTCGAGCGATTTGTCTCGGTCTCGAAGACGGCCCCTTGCAGGCGTTTGTAAAAATTCAGGAAATACCCCTGTTGCTGTCGAAGGTCGATGTCCCCGATGCTGAACCGCCACTTGTCTTTCGAGAACTGCACGAACACCTGGTCGAACTCATTCAGGTTCTGTGTGTTCCCATCGGGCTGGACGGGAATGTTATTGTCCGTTATCGCAGCGGTGAGCAGGATGCTATCGCCAATGTATCCGTTGAGTTGCAGGTTGAGGGTGGAGTTCAGTACCAGGTCCTGCCGGTTTCCGAATGATAGTCCACGCCCCAGGCTTCCGTTATGGTTCAGGTTGCCGAAGTTGAAGAGCTGGTCATCATCCCGTTTACCGCGCATGCCGATGGGTGTGATCACGAACTTACCCATCACGGTATCGAAGCGCATGCGTTGTGTCGTTGCATTTAGGCGGTAGGGAAAAACCCGGTACGCAATGCTGACACTATCGAATGGAGGCAATGTCACCCATCGGATGACAGCATTGACGAAATCTAGCTGGTACCCTGTTTCGGGCACACCGGGTATGAAGAGGCTGCCGGGCACGATGCTCAGGGAATCTATATGAAAGGGTGCCGTCTGCACGGGAATCGACTTCCGACGGATATTGGATGATCGATCCTGCTGTGCGTTGGATGAGAGCGCCAGGAAGAGGGTGATGACCAACAAATATATATGCGGGCCGGGATGCAATCTATGGTTTTTAGGATATGGTTTGATTCCGCGATGAATGGATCTACGCGGTGAGATGAGCATGTTTATGACCTGACCCGCATACCCACCGGATCCCAGGAGATGACTTTTTTCTTTTCAAAACTAAGGTTGCATGCCACGGCCGGTCCGGCAGCACGGAGGCCGAAACTCGCATCCTCTACGATCGGCTTGCCGCTGCGGATGCCTTCGAAGAAATTTGCGAAATGATCGACACGGTCGTTATAACCCTGTGGCGCAGCATATTTCACTTCCTCTGGTGCCGGTCTTTTCCGGTCAGCCTCGGAATATTTTTCGGTATACCAATTTTCATAAGCTTTCTGCTGGGATGAGGAGAACACATTATACGTATCCCACCCCCCGAATCCGGGTGCTTTGGAGAGTTTTTGCCTTTTAAGGGTGAACTTGTTACCCCCCCATTCGAGCATGCCTTCCGACCCGAAGATGCGTGTATGGTTGCCGCCACCGGAGCCATCAGCGAAGTTCACACGGAGCTGCATCTGAAAGGCTGCATGGGTGTCGGCCTTGGGATAGTCCATGATGGCGGTGAGCACATCCGGCACATCCCTGCCATCCTTCCAGTAACTTAATGAACCGCTGGAGAAGATACGCTCCGGACCCTTAGAGTCCAGTGCGTGGTGCACGGCGGAAATGAGGTGGACAAAAAGATCACCCGCCACGCCGGTGCCATAGTCCTGATAATTGCGCCAGCGGAAGAACCGGACAGGATCATATGGACGGGAGGGTGCATCACCCAGAAATTTATCCCAGTCGATGGTTTGCGGCGAGGCATCCGTCGGGATGGAATACTGCCATGCCCCAAGGGCACCATACCGGTCATTTACGGCTTCTATGAGGTTTATCTCTCCAAGGGCACCGGATTGTATGATTTTTTTGGCCTCCGCCAGTGCGATGCTGCTGACACCCTGTGAGCCTACGATGAATACTTTACCGGTCTCGCGCTGCGCTTTAATGACGGCATGTCCTTCTTCCCAATGCTGCACCATTGGTTTCTCACAATACACATGCTTGCCTTTTCGCATAGCAGCGATGGAGATATGATCATGCCAATGATCAGGCGTCGCGACGATGACAGCATCTATATCCTGCCTTTCCAGCAATTCACGATGATCGCGGGTGCAGTAAAGATCCTTGCCCCAGAGTTCCCTGGCTCTTTCAAAATGACCATCATACAGATCACAGACACCTGCGATCTCCACTCCCGGGATCTTCAGAGCCGCCTGCATATCGCCGAAGCCCATGAGTCCCATCCCGATGCAGGCAATCCGTATCCTGTCATTCGGGGAATATCGCAATTCAGGCTTTAGGTGATGGATCTTATGTTCATCGAAGGCCATCGCATCCATTCCGGAGGCTGTGAAAAGGGCTGCCGTACTGCCCAGCTGGCGAAGGAATCTGCGGCGGGAACGTGAAGACATCAGGGTGATTTTGTCTTTAAAGATACGGGGCCGCAGAGAAAAAACAGGGTCATCGGTCATTTTGCTTGAAGCAAAAAAAGAGGGCAACGTAGAAACGTCGCCCGATGCATACAAAAACAACTCAAAGAGACCGTTAAATAATATGAAAAGATTACCAACGGCTGCGACGCATTTCCAGCATCCGCCCGAAACCATATGTTAAACCGGTGGCCAGCAACATGGCCAGGATCAGCTGTACCAATGGATGTATCAGATTCCCGGCATTCGACCATTCTGTAGCCGGGAAATTACCGGCAACGAACATCAGTAAGGGTAGAACAAAAACTGACATTATGGCGAACACAAGATATTTAAGGAATTTGGCAGCGATACTCATTTGATCAGGTTTGGGTGTTTAGATTTTCAAATGGGCGTGTCATCTGATCAACCCACTTAAATTTTTTAGTAAAGTAAAGGTAGATTGATTCACAGGCAGGTTACAAAAAAGAACATCATACAATAATATCACTAACCGAGGAGTGAAGTAACGAATTCCCCAATTTCAGTATATCAATAATGCCACAATCGGAATTCGGGTACTGAAACACACAATAAATGAGTTATCAACGCACGGGAATAGTCCGAATTCAGATGGAGGAGAGATGCTGAAAGAGATCAGTTTCGGTATGTGTGAGGTTGAGTTTACGACGGAGTCGTATCCGTGCTAAACCGATTGATCTGACAGATTGTCCCGTCAGACGAGAGATTTCTTTCGTCGTCATATCGAGGCGCAAAAAGGCACAAAGTCGTCGCTCATTGACGGTGAGGTCTGGGTACTCTTTCATCAGCCTGTCATAGAAACCGGTGTGCACCTGCTGAAAACGGATTTCGAAGTCCGACCACTTATTTTCCTTACCGGAATCTTCAAGTTGGTTGATCAGTTTACGGACAAGTTCGGAGTTTTCCTGAGTTGACTGGTCGGCATGAAGGTCATGCACCATGTTGCCGATCCTAACGTTTTGCAGTGTCTCATGCATGATCTGGGCAGCGATCTGTTTGTCTTTTTGGTCGATTTCTGCACGCAGCGATTCCTGCGCGATGGTCATTTTTTCCGCTTTATGCTCCAGATCTGTTTTCAGCAACGCATTGCTTCGAAAACGCTTACTGGTTCGGAATGAATAAAGGGCCAGACCGATGGACAAGACGATGGCAAGGGTGATGATCAGGATATACAGCCTGTTGCCTAACAAATTTTTCCTTTCCAATGCCTTTTCCCTTTCCCGGAATTCTGATGATAAATCCTGCCTTATGATCTGATCCCTGGCTTCCTCCAGCTTTGACTGCCGCTGATAGTTGTTGTAAATATCAATATAAAAAAGGGCAGAGTCTGCATTCCCGATCCGCTTATAGAGTTCATATATCGATTCTGAAAGGAATAATTTCGTTGACAAGAGATCGTTCCGGATCGCAATCTCATAGGCCGCCTGGTATGTCTGCATGGCCGAATCGAACGCACCTCTTTGTTCGTGAATGTTTCCGATGAACTTCATGGCCGTGCATTCACTGAGATTGTCATTCTTATTTATCGCGATAGCCATGTTTTCTTGCAGGACCTTCAAGGCTGCTTCGAAATCCTTCTTTTGGATGAGGACATTTGCATAATTGGAAAGGGCCTGGGATAGCCTGAATGGATTGGCCGTATCCTGCCGACCATAAGAAATGGCCTTGATGAAATGCATCTCCGCAGCAGCGAGCCTGCCTTTCCCCATCTCATAATTCCCCAGGTTGTTATAGTATGAGGAATAAAGAGAACCGGGGACGGGACTACCGATCTCTTTGTAATGAGACTCCAGGATCTTTTTCGACTTTTCAAAAAGCACGACAGCCCGTTCTTGATCCCCCAAAATGAGTTGAAAACCGCCCATATTAAAATATCCGTAACCCAGTTCAAGCTTGTTTCCCGACTTTTCGGCCAGTGTGAGATGCCTGCTGAGATAGTCCGCTGCAACATCCGTAAGTCCGATAAAAAACGTCAACGTAACTGTATTTCGAAGCGCTTCCAGAAGCTGGGTGACTGTACCCGCCTTTTCGGAAAGGACAACCGCCTTTTGGGCATACTCAATGGCGAGGTTATTGTCGACAGACTGATAGGCTTGTGAAAGTTGCATCGACAGATCGATGCGGGCAGAATCCGAACCGGCTTTGCTGAGCGCATTGCGCAATGAATCGATCGGTCTTTGCGATGCGGGCAAGGCAAAGGTCGTGAAGGAACTGACCAGCAATAGTAAAATAAAAGAGTGACCCAATGCCTGTCTTGACATATTCGCTAATTACAACAGTCATGAAAGGTATATAAGTTCACGACATTTATCAATTGAACCATGACTGTTTCTTAAAGTTAAGGAGTATCCCAATGAGTGGCTACCCAAATGACCCCTCTGGAGAATTAGCCGATGCGCATCAGGGCTTCAGCATCGCCATGACTTCTTTCAGGATCAGTGCTGCCTGTGCGTCGACGCCGATGGGCAAGAAATGAATCCCATCGGGGTGATAATATTCCTTTTTTTGCAGCGACATGGACCAGAAATCGATCATGGTCAACCCTTTCTTTTTGCACAAGGATGACACCCGCTCATTCCTTGTGCGTACATCATCATTGTATGGATCGAATGCGTCCAGATCGCCGTTCACCCTTCTTGCCGTAGTATTGACCCAGACGAGCTTCACGTTGCGGTTGTTTTTTCGCAGGAGTTTCAGCATCGGTGACAAATAGCTTGCATAGGCATCCGGATGGTACTTCACACCATGCAATCCATTATTGAAGAAGATCATGTCGAAAACGTTATTCCCGATAAGGCCATCGATCTGACGAAGCAATTGCGGATCTCCCAGACTTTTGGCTGTCGTGATCTTGCTGACATAAAAACGTCCTTTCAATTGTTCGGCCACGACTGGATGATATCGCTCCACATGCGAATCCCCTATGAGCAGAATACTCATCAAAGGCGCACTGTCAGGCTTTGTGACGATCCATGTATGGCTCCACTGGTAGGTTTCTCTTGGACTTATCTGAGCGTGCGCAAATACATGCATCAGGAGGATCTGTAATAAAAAGAAGGGAATTTTGCGCATGAAAACGGATTGATGAAATTTGAATGAATGGGCGTTTGTTCCGGGGCCTTGGCGAGAGCAAATTAAAATTATCCATTAGATCAAAGGCTCTCCGTGCACGAAAAGCATCATTATGTACTTTTTTGTCATATTGAGAAATGATACAACGCTGTGCATTGTGAACTCCACGGAAGTCAATATAAAAAAAAGAGATGGGGAGTTGTCACCCAACAGAAGGAAACGTAAGGTAGCTATGTGCCGGTTCAGATCCCGGCGAGGTATTCGAAAAGCTCAGTTTCAGAATGGGTGAGGTTCAATTTATGTCGAAGACGTATCCTCGCCTGAGATATGGCCTTGACAGATTGCCCGGTGATCCCTGAAATCTCTTTGGTGGTCATATCCAATCGGAGGAAGGCGCATAACCTGCGCTCGTTAACGGTCAAGTCAGGGCAGACCTGCAGGAGCTTATCATAAAACCCGGTGTGCACATGTTGGAAGCGCATCTCGAAATCCTCCCAAACATGATCATTTCCGGTCTGGGAGAGATCATTGATCAGCCTGCGAACCAGTTCGGGATTTTCCTGTCGGAGCTGTCCTGAATCTTCCCTGAGCTTATGCACAAGCCCTCCGATCATCTCATTCTTCTTGATGGCATACATGAGTTGTGTGGCCAGTTGTTTGTCCTTCAGTTCCAGTTCGCTGCGCATCAGATCTTGCTGAAGTAGTTGTTTTTCTGCGTTCAATTCCAGTTCCATCCTGGCCAACACCGACTGCTTGTACTTTCTGCGAGAGTTGTGGCTGAAGAAAAATAGCCCCAGTGCGACAAGGAAAAGAGCGATCGCAATGTAGAGATAGAACATACGGCCACTGCGGTTCTGTTTTTTCAAAGCCTCTTCACGGGCTAGAAACTCCGTCATCAACTCCTGTTTCGTAAGTTCCTCCTTGGCATCGATGGCGTTTGACAGGGACGTGTATTCATTGAACAGACCCAGGTATTTGAGCGCAGAATCAGACTGCCCCAATTCCTTGTATGCTTTAAAAATCCCTTCAGCAGTGTATATTTTTATTGATAATGCATCCACCCGAATGGCGATGTCATACCCTGACCGGTAATGTTCAAGTGCCTTGACCGGCTCGCCCTTCGCTAGAAATGAATTGCCCAATAATAACAAAGAAGTGCTTTCTCCTATGTTATAACCCAATTGTTTACTGAGGGACATCGATTCTTTCAGTAACACAATCGCACCATCATAATCTTTCTGCGTGTTTCGAAGATCCGCGATGCCACTCAGTGTCTTTATGATTTGTTCCGCAAGAGTGTCTTTTCTGGCAATGGCCAGGGCTTCCATGAAATAACGCTCCGCATCCTTGTACTCTTGTTTTTGAAAATGTACCTGACCGATATTATTTTTGAAAGCGCTGCGCAGGATCGGCGGCGATGGCATCTTATTTTCCTTATAGTATTCCTCCAAAATAGCCAGGGATTTCCGGTACATCTCTCCTGCCTTATCATAGTCCTTCAGCATAAGGCGAACGTTCCCGAGATTGAAATAGGCATTCCCGACACTTTCCTTTTCTCCGTGCTTCAATGCCAATGCCGCGGATTTGTTCAGGTATGAAACCGCCAGGTCATACAAAGCCAGATAGAAGCAGGTCACACCGGCATAATTAAGTGCGTATATCTGCTGCTTCATTGACCCGCCTGCTTCCGCCAGGGCTGTCGCCTTTTGAGCATAAGAAAGCGAAAGGCTATGATTTGTCGCCTTATATTCATTGGATATTTTGATGGACAAGTCGATCTTTGCGGAATCTGAAACAGCTGATCTAAGGGCATTCAATAAAGAATCAACGGACCCCTCTGCAAATAGTGGGTTTGAGATCAGGACAGAACCCAGGAAAAATAAATATGAAATGATCTGTCTGAGGCTGAAGCGACGCATATGATGAATCCTGATTTAAAAGCAAATTACAGCATTTGAATGTGTAGATCCGATAAATAAATTTAGAGAATAATTTCAAATGCAACACCGTTTGCCATGTCTTTTGATACGCTAGTGCATTAGAGACATCCTTCGATGCTGCACATGAAAATGACCGCCCCCCTTGATCACCATGGCCTTGGGTTTTCTTGCTGTCAGGCGGCTGACAGCATGCATCTGCTTGATCGGGAATGGTGAAAAAATTGTTTTGACAAAGATTTATTACAAAAGGGCAAAAAAACGCCTTCCGGGAGTGGAAGGCGTCGTGTTGATATATTTATGCTGGATCAATCACCGCTCAGTGAAGCTGCAAGATATTCCCGGTTGAGTCTGGCTATGTTCAGTACAGAAATACCCTTCGGGCATTCCGCCTCACAGGCATAGGTATTGGTACAGCTGCCGAATCCTTCCTTGTCCATCTGATCGACCATGGCGATCACCCGCTGCGATTTTTCAGGTGCCCCCTGTGGCAGTAAGGCAAGGTGGGAGACCTTGGCAGATAAAAACAACATGGCGGAGGAGTTCTTGCAGGCCGCAACGCAGGCACCGCAGCCGATGCAGGATGCCGCTGCGAATGCATCATCCGCATGATCCTTCTCGATCGGGATGGCATTGCCATCAACAGCGTTACCGGTGTTGACAGACACGTAACCACCGGCCTGTATGATCCTGTCGAATGCATGGCGATCGACCATGAGGTCTTTGATCACGGGAAAAGAATTGGCGCGGAAAGGCTCCAGGGTGATGGAATCCCCGTCCTTAAAAGCCCTCATATGCAACTGACAGGTGGTGGTTCCATTCCAGGGACCGTGCGGTCGACCGTCAATGACCATGGAGCAGGAACCGCAGATGCCTTCGCGACAGTCATGGTCGAATGTGATGGGGTCCTTACCGTCACGGATAAGCTTTTCGTTGAGTACGTCGATCATCTCCAAGAAGGACATCTCGGAGGATATATCATCCACCTTGTACGTCTCGAATGAGCCCTTTGTATCTTTATTTTTTTGTCTCCAGACTTTCAGGGTCAAATTCATGCTGTAATGCTCCATGCTAAAATGGGTATTGAGATATTAGAGGGCCAGGGGTACGGCGATTTTCAATGACATACCCTGGGTACCTGTATTTATTTATAACTCCGCTGACTCGGTTTAACGACATCATAGACCAGTGCTTCCTTATGCAATTCCCAGGTGTCCCCTTTATGTTCCCACAGTGCGGCGTGCATATAGTCAGCATCGTTGCGGAGTGCTTCACCGTCGGGTGTCTGGTATTCTTCCCGGAAATGACCACCACAGCTTTCTTTGCGTTCGAGGGCATCGATGCACATCAGTTCACCGAGTTCAATGAAATCAGCGACGCGTCCGGCTTTGTCTAGTTCCGTATTCATTTCACCGATCTCGCCGGGGATGCGGACATCCGACCAGAACTCCTCTTTAAGGGCACGGATCTCAGAAATTGCCTGGTTCAGGCCTTCGGCGTTGCGGGCCATCCCGCACTTATCCCACATGATTTTTCCGAGGCGCTTGTGAAAGCTCTCGACGGTCTGCTTTCCTTTGATGGACATCAGCTTTTCGATGCGTTCACGGACCTTATGCTCGGTTTCCGCGAAAGCGGGGTGGCTGGTACCTTCTGACTTCTGACCCACTTCATCCGCCAGGTAATTACCCAGTGTGTAAGGGATCACAAAATATCCATCCGCCAGTCCCTGCATCAGGGCCGAAGCGCCCAGTCGGTTGGCACCATGTTCGCTGAAATTCGCTTCACCGAGGCAGTAGAGTCCTGTGACACTCGTCATCAATTCGTAATCGACCCATAAACCGCCCATCGTGTAATGCACAGCGGGATAGATCCGCATGGGCAGCTGGTATGGATTCTCTCCGGTGATCTTCTCATACATGTCGAAGAGATTACCATATTTCTCCTTGATCACATCCTTGCCAAGGGCCAGGATGGCATCATGACTGATATCCCCCATATTTTTCTTACTGGCCTCCGCTTTTCCATAGCGCAGGATCGCATCTGCATAGTCGAGGTATACGGCCTGACGGGAAGAACCTACACCGAAGCCCGCATCGCACCTTTCCTTTGCGGCACGGGATGCCACATCTCGTGGTACCAGATTCCCGAATGCCGGGTAGCGGCGCTCCAGGAAATAGTCGCGCTCATCCTCCGGGATATCCGTTGGCTTGCGGTTTTCATTTTCTTTCTTCGGTACCCAGATCCGACCGTCATTACGGAGGGATTCGGACATGAGGGTCAGTTTAGACTGGTGGTCGCCACTGACGGGGATGCAAGTGGGGTGTATCTGGGTGAAGCAGGGATTGCCGAAGTATGCGCCCTGCTTATGTGCCTTCCAGGCAGCAGTGACATTGCAACCCATTGCATTGGTTGATAGATAGAACACGTTTCCATAACCGCCCGTACATAACAGTACGGCATGTGCGAAATGACGCTCCAGCTCACCGGTCACCAGGTTTCTGGCGATGATGCCACGGGCCTTGCCATCGATCATCACGATGTCGAGCATCTCATGACGGCTGAACATCTCGACCGTACCCAATGCCACCTGACGTTCCATGGCCTGATAGGCACCGATCAGCAGCTGCTGGCCTGTCTGTCCCGCGGCATAGAAAGTCCGTTGTACCTGTGTCCCTCCAAAAGAACGGTTGCTCAGTAGCCCCCCGTATTCACGGGCAAAGGGTACACCCTGCGCCACACACTGATCAATGATGCTGGTCGAGACCTCTGCAAGACGGTACACATTGCCCTCCCTTGCCCGATAATCGCCACCCTTGATGGTGTCATAAAAAAGACGATAGACGGAGTCTCCGTCATTCTGATAATTTTTGGCAGCATTGATACCGCCCTGAGCAGCGATGGAATGCGCACGTCGGGGGGAATCCTGAAAGCAAAACGCTTTCACTTTATAACCCAACTCCCCTAGACTGGCTGCAGCAGATGCTCCGGCAAGTCCGGTACCCACCACGATCACTTCCAGCTTGCGCTTATTCGATGGATTTACCAAACGAACCGTGCTCTTGTAGTTCTTCCACTTGGTCTCTAATGGGCCGGCAGGAATCTTATTATCGATCATAACAAAAATGATTGGGTATTAGGTTATAGGTAGTTGACCGCAACGTGAACAATGAATATTGATTTACGCTCAGAATAACAACGTTAACGATCCGATGTTCAGAGACCAGCCAAAGTACATGAACACAGGCATCAGCGCGAAGATCAGCGGAACGATCACGGAGAAACCGAAGCCGATGCTGCGGATCAATGAGGTGTATTTCCTATGGTTCCAGCCCATGGTATGAAAAGCGCTCTGGAAGCCGTGCAGCAGATGCCATCCAAGGGAAAAACATCCAGCCACATAAAGAACCACCACCCACTCCTGGGTGAAGATGTCCTTCATCTTACCATACAGATTGTGATACACAACACCACCATAGGTGACATCAGTAAGCCCCCCAAAACGAGAAGGTACCCAGAAATGCGCGAGGTGAACGATCAGGAACAGCAGGATCAACGTTCCGAGCAGGGCCATCGACCGGGAATACCAGGCACTGGTCTTGTTTCCGGCCGTCACCGCATATTTGGAAGATCTTTTTGAACGGTTGGACGCCTCCAGCAGATACCCTTGTACAACATGCACGATCAAGCCCGCAAAAAGACCTATCTCCATGATCCGCACAAGGATATTCGTGCTCATGAAATGAGCTGCACGGTTGAAATTCTCCTCCCCGTTGGAAAAGAAAACGTTAGCATTCACATAGCAATGGACCACTAAAAAAACGATCAGGAATATACCCGTCAGTGCCATGGCTATTTTCTTTCCCACGGACGACGAGAACAATTGTTTCCATTTCATAATTGACGATTACTTGTATAAGGATGGATGCAAATTTAATTCAGCATCCATCAAATAAACTATTTTTTACACCCTTTATGTCCACAAAAACAATCTTAGCACAACACTTGCCCCATGCCCCGTGTTCCTGCTCATTGGTTGTTTAACCTTCGCAGCATCAAATTGTCGATTGCACTGAACAGATGCTGAGGCTGCACGGTGCGCCAAACGGGGAAATCGAGCAGATGGAGATAATCGGTGATGCGGGAACGGCGAAAATCATACTGCGACTGTTCCGGCATATTGAGTAAAACCACCCAGCCGGCGGATGATTCGATATCTTCCGCCCACTCCTCATAGTAGCTGGAATCACTGCTGTGAAAATTAAGGACGTTCTCCCCCGACAAGATGAACCGGGATATGCCCTCGTCAATGAGCTTATCAATGACTTCACGCTTCAAGGTCATGATATCATTCTCGATGGCATCGTTCCACTCACCGATCAGTTCGATGACCGCAAAATGTTGATCGTAGTCTGCAAAGATGATCTTCAGGTATAAAGTCCGGGATCCGAAATCATCCCATTGCGGATGGATATAATAGTTGTAAATGGTCTGCGTGAAGTTGAATTCATCATATGTCCGACCATAAAAAGGCGATCGCTCATCCTCTTCAGCAGTGTATAAATGCCGCCAGTTGTAATATGGTTCAATGGTATGCATCCGTGCAACTTGTAAATGTCAGCAGTACCCGGGAAGCCCGGGTGGAACGATCACGCAAAGGTAGGACCATCGCCTCATTTTTCACCTGACTCCACGGCTCTACGAACACTGCCGTGACGAATCAGGATCTCTTTAGCGCGACCATAATCCGTCAAACCGATCCGCTCCATGAGCATCTTTACGCCACGATCGACAAGCTTCTCGTTGGTGAGTTGCATATTGACCATGCGGTTGCCCTCCACCCTGCCCAAAACGATCATGGCCGTGGTGGAGATCATGTTGAGTACGAGCTTCTGTGCGGTGCCACTCTTCATACGCGTGCTGCCGGTAACGAATTCCGGACCGACGACCACTTCGATGGGATGGTCTGATACAGCGGAAACCGGAGCATCCGGGTTGCAAGTGAGGGAACCTGTGGGAATACCATGGGCACGGCATTGTTCAAGGGCTGCGATGACATACGGCGTCGTGCCGCTTGCGGCAATACCCACCACCACATCTTTGTCGGACACATCATACCTCAAGAGATCCTTCCATCCATCCTCCATGCTGTCTTCTGCAAATTCAACCGCCTTGAACATGGCACCCTCCCCGCCGGCGATGATGCCTATCACGAGGCCGGGCGGCACGCCATAAGTAGGCGGACATTCACTCGCATCCACAACGCCTAAACGACCGCTTGTGCCGGCACCTATATAAAAAAGCCGGCCACCGGCAAGCATCTTGTCGGCGATCACACCCACCAATCGCTCGATCGATGGCAACGCACGCTCCACCGCCAGCGGCACGATCTTATCCTCTGAATTGATATTGACCAATATCTCCTGAAGAGACATTTTCTCCAGATGATCGTACTTCGACGGCTGCTCTGTCACACGAAGGAATTCACTCATGTCTTTTGTATGAGAAGCTTCAGCTGACCCGGATGCATATGACCCATGCACCGACACCAACCTCCACTGATTTTTTAATATTTATGCTCAACCTGCAGCAAGCGAATTTACGATCTAATAAGCGGTTCCTTCTAACAGACCCCACCAGGAAAAAAAATGGTGTCCAAGACAATTGCACGAACCATCCAGGTAAGAATGGTTTGAAAAGATTCACTTCCCGCTCGGAAAAATCACGCACGTGATGAAGACACTTTGCCTTCAAGATATTTCCACCTGCCAATCAATAGAATCCGCATGCATGTTCATTGAAAGCAGCCGTTTATTTTTTGGTGCCTGGTTTTTTATCGGCATGGTACACCACCAGGCCTTCCATAGGATTCTTCAGGATCTTTCCCGGTGTGAGCTCATAGTTGCGGCATATCTCCTTCACCACATCGCGAAATCCATAAGCTACACCACCCACGAAATGCACCGGCAGGATCCAGCTCTCCCTGTATTTTGTGATATGGTTGAAGAAAAACTCATTGATGCCGTCTTCGATGATGTTCTCCACCATATAATGCCCCCGGTTCTCCGCCAAAAACTCAGCGAAGGAAGCCAGATAGCGATTGGCCATCGGCTGTTTGTAGACATGGTCCAGTATCTCGGCTGCTGTGGTCACGAACTTCGCATCGAAGCGGGCTCGCAGATCCTCGTCGAAGGTATTGTAGAGATAGTACTGCAGGACCTTTCGGCCCAGATAGGCACCACTGCCCTCATCACCCAGCACATAGCCCAGTCCGGGACTGTTCTTCATGATCTTCTTACCATTGAAGTAGCAAGAATTAGAACCCGTACCGAGGATGCAAGCGACCCCCTTTTCGTGTCCGCAAACCGCCCTCGCCGCAGCCAAAAGATCATTATCGACGCTCACGGATGCTTCCGGGAAGACCGCCCGCAGGGCTTTTGCCACGATCGAGGCATTCGACTTGCGCAGGCAACCCGTCCCGTAATAATGCACCTCCCCGATCGCTGACTTCCCTAAATGAGGGAGCAGTTCCTCCCGTATGAGCTGCTCGATCTGGATGGCATTGAGAAAATACGGACTGATCCCCTTTGTATAGAAGGTGGTCTTACGATTGCCCCGCATCAGGCACCATTCCGCTTTCGTAGATCCGCTATCAGCAATCAATTTTACCACAGGCATGAGAATTTCGGCTAATTTCCATGAAATTTGCCAAAGTTGAATCAAGTTACAAGGTAAGGAATGAATGATAAAAAATTTCAGGTCTGGTTGCCGGTGTTTTTTTCCCTGTCGATGATCGCCGGTATATTTCTGGGGTATAAACTGCATGGCAACCTGCCGACCTCTTCAAACCTTTTCAGGGGAGGGGGGCGCGGAACATTACAGGAGGTGATGGACCTTATCCGCAACAGATATGTCGATCCAGTGGATCCCGATACACTCGGGCAGGCGGCCATCGAAAGCATGCTCCACCGGCTCGACCCCCATTCCGTCTTCATCCCTGCAAAAGAACTGCAAGGCGTCAATGAAGACCTCTCGGGACGTTTCGAAGGCATCGGGGTCGAGTTCAACATATTCGACGATACGGTCCATGTGCTCAACGTAGTCCGGGACGGTCCGAGTGACAAGGCGGGGCTGCAGACCGGAGACAAATTCATCCGAGTGGAGGATTCCATTGTGGCCGGTAAAGGCATCGAGAGCGAGGGGATCCGGAACCTGCTGCGTGGTCCAAGCGGATCGAAAGTCGACGTGACAATGCTGCGCGGGACAGTGACAAAGAATTTCAACATCACCCGGGGGTATATCCCGCTCTATTCACTCGATGCGGCCTATATGATCGACACCGCCACAGGTTATATCCGGCTGAATAAATTCTCTGAGACCACCTATGAGGAATTCATGGAAAGCCTCGAGATGTTGCAAAAAAAAGGCATGAAAGACCTTGTGCTCGACCTTCGTGATAATGGAGGCGGCATCCTGGAAGAAGCCGTGGAAATGGCTGATGAATTCCTTCCCGGCGACAAACAGATCGTGTATACCGAAGGCAAACACATCCCCAAAAGGGAATTCACCTGCCGCCGCAA
>JBIKIB010000326.1:0-4599 GCA_044361845.1 Chitinophagaceae bacterium
GATGCGGCACTCGTCACCTCGGGCACGGCTACGCTGGAGACTGCTCTTTTCGGCGTGCCGGAAGTGGTGTGCTACAAAGGAAGTCGCATATCCTACCTGATCGCAAAAAGACTCATCAGGGTGCCCTATATTTCTTTGGTGAATCTGATCATGGGAAAAGAAGTCGTGAAGGAATTGATCCAGGATGATATGAACGAAGGAAACCTCGTAAAGGAGTTGACAAAGATCCTCTTCGATGCAGCAAGCCGCGAAAGGATGCATCGTGATTATGAAGCATTGCGCGCATTGCTGGGTGAAGGCGGCAATGCTTCTGCGAAAGCAGCGGATTCCATAGCGGATTTTCTTGCCATCACTCCCTCAACGAAGTGACCGCTTCATCTTCTGATGAGCTTGACCAACAGTATCACCAATCCGATGAGGAACATGAAAAGTGATATCCGGTTGATCCCGTGCATATACCGCATCCATTGCGAGTCTGGCGCATTCGGATCTTTTTTCTTAATGTATAGGTATTCTGCCATCTGCCGGAGTACACTCATTGTTCCTTTTTTTTGAATAACAATACAGCGGGGATTTGGTTGAGATTTTTTATGACCAAAGGCTCCTGACAAGATAATAACCCATCACAAAGCATGACACCAGTTTCAAGAGTGTCCCGAAGAGAAACCCTGTGAAGGACCCGAACGCAGCGCGGAAAGCCCTGGTGGAATCCCTGTGGGCAATGACCTCTCCCAGGAATGCACCCATGAACGGGCCTATCACAATGCCCCATGGCCCCATCCAAAAGGCCGCAAGGAATCCGATCATGCACCCCCAGACACCATAACGGCTTCCCCCGAATTTTTTCGTGCCATAGACAGGCACTGCATAATCCAGCACAGAGACCAATACGACCAGTATCCCCCAAAGGATAAGGAAGCTTGTCGAAAAAGGGCTGACATCCTTCAATTGTTGCAGCAGGAGTGCGAGGTAGCATAGTGGCGGTCCCGGAACGACGGGCAACAAACTCCCTGCAATGCCCAGTAAAAGAAGCAGTATGCCGATGATCATCCATAGCAGGTCCATATGGCAAATATATCGAATCAGGATATCGGTCTGCGATGGGAATGGATAGCATTGCCTATTTTTACGGATTATGGATTCGCTCACACACATAGTGCTGGGTGCCTGCATCGGCGAAGTCACCCTTGGTAAAAAACTTGGGAAGAAAGCAATGGTATGGGGTGCTCTGGCGCAGAGCATCCCCGACATAGATTTCGTTGCAGGCTTTTGGATGAAACTCCCCCATGAGCTTCTTGCACACCGGGGCTTCACGCACTCGTTCCTTTTCGCCGGCATCATCAGCGTGTTCATGGCACTTGTGGCTGACCGCCTGCACAGACCGCACGATATCTCCCTGAAAAGATTCATCGGGTTCTTCCTCTTTGAAGTGATCGTGCATCTGATGTTGGATTCATGCAACAACTACGGAGTCGGTCTATTCGAACCGTTTTCCGGGAAACGGATATCCTTCAATTCCGTCTACGTGGCGGACCCGTTCTTTTCGATCGTCCCCGCTATATGTTTCGCAGTACTGATCTTCATGCGAAGATCCGACCCGCGCAGACGCAGATGGGCGGTCATAGGGCTTTGGGCGCCCGTCCTGTATTTTGGGTACACGATCATCAATAAGCTGACGATCGACCTTTCCATACGCGAGATGGCGGCAAAAGAAAAGATCAGCTACAACAGATACTTTACAACCCCTTCGCCACTGAACAACTGGTTATGGTTCGTGGTGCTCGAAGACAGCAGCGGGTATCGTGTTGGCTATCGATCGGTCTTTGACGGCGGGGAGATACCAGCCCTGCAATACTTCCCGAGAAATGACGAACTGCTGGCGGATGTGGTAGATCACGAGGAATTGCAGCAGCTGAAGAAATTCTCACAAGGATATTACACTGCTGAGAAATGGGGTGATACCCTTGTATTCAACGACCTCCGTTTCGGGCAGGTGATCGGTTGGCAATCACCGCGTGAACGATTCGTATTCCATTACTTCCTCTCACATCCTGAGGATAATGAACTGATCGTTCAACGGGGCAGGTTTGCCAGATGGAACCGGCAGACCCCGATGCTCATGCTGCAAAGGATCCGCGGTGTCGGTAAATGAATCAATCCGATCCGCGATCTGTCCTTTTACGGATGCACATCCCCTCAGCACCGGCTATCGCTGCCTGAAATAGAAGGTGAAAAGGAAGAATACGATCCGGAATATTTCATAACTGGCGAATTGCAGGAATCGCTGGAACGGTCCGTACCTTGTCCGGTAATCGGCGGCTGTCACCGCGACGCAATCATTTTCAAGGATGGATATCAGGTCACGGCGCACTTGTTGCCCGAATGCAACATCATCCACATCCAGGTTCAGCTCCACACTTGCGTATGCGCTGATATTATTGACATTGTAAGAGCCTGCCGTCACCCACCGGGAATCCCGCACCGCGATCTTGCCATGGAGGACATTCCTGCGGTACTCGTGTATCTCTATGCCGTTGCGGATCAGCCATCGGTACATGTAACGCTCCGCCTGCTTTGCGATCACCACATCCGACACACCCGCGAGGATGAGCCGGAACTTCACCCCGCGCTGCACCGCCTGCCGCATATGCTTTCGGAAGACCCTGCCGGGAAGGAAATAGCTCGACATGATGATGATTTCATGGTCAGCGGAACGGAACATCGAGAGATAGCTCCTCGAGATCTGACTCTTGCGAGTGACCCAGTCGTTGCGGCGGATGCGGACGGGGCAATGCAATGACGCATCCGTCTCCGGAATCGGATGTGCGGCGATGATCCGGCCGGCTTCTTGCCTGGATTTGAGAAATTGGGCGACACAGATCCGGAAGAGCTGGTAAGAGACTTCTCCTTCGGTCATGATCGCCCAGTCAAGCCAGGCCGGTTGTCCGGGCAGGTCGTTGTACCGGTCAGAAACATTAAGCCCTCCTACCAGCGCAAATCGTGCATCGACGACCAGCACTTTGTGGTGAAGCCGACGGCCGAAATAAAAGCTGTCACTATGGAAAACATGCTCGAAATAACGGAAACGAATACCCGAAGATTTGAGTCCATCGATGAATGCATCGGATAGTCCCCGTGACGCATAACCATCCAGCAAAAGGAACACATCGACCCCTCTTCTTGCGGCATCCATCAGCACATCCGCCATGCGCAGCCCCGTCTCGTCCTCATCGAAGATATAGATCTGAAGGTGGACCGAATGTCGGGCCGCCCGGATCAGGCGTTCCATCTCGGTGAAGTATTCCCTGCCGCCATGAACAAGCATGGCCTTGTTATGAAAGCTGTAGGCTGCTGACTGCTTTGTTGAGGGCATCGACATACGCCCCTAAAATTATGCTTTTGAATAAACATGCAAGAATACCCCGGAATGTTGTCACGCTTAAATGCATTAGCTTTATAGGCTACGGCGATCCTGCGTATGCAGCGGCGCCGAGAATATTGAAATCAAAGTAACGGAATTGGCCATACCGAAACAAGCATTGGTGTTCATCAGGGAGACGGGGGACCTATCGCGTTTTACGGGGCGGTTCTTTGCGGAAGGCTTCAGACCGCCGTTCGAGTTCGGGGAATTCATGAGGCAATGCTATCTGATCGGCAATAAGTCACTCCCATTGGTCGGCACAACGGCGTTCATCATGGGGATGGTACTCACCATACAATTGCGACCGGCACTGATATCTTACGGTGTGGAGTCGGAGCTTCCCTTCATCGTGGCGGATGCGATCATACGGGAAATCGGCCCCGTCATCACGGCGTTGATATTTGCGGGTAAGATAGGGTCCGGAATAGGGGCGGAACTCGGATCGATGAAAGTCACCGAGCAGATCGATGCCATGGAGGTGTCAGGCACCAATCCTTTCAAATTCCTGGTGGTGACCCGCGTCCTGGCAGCCACGCTGATGCTACCCTTATTGGTACTGCTGGCTGATTCGATATCCATCATAGGCTCTTATATCGGATTGAACATCAAAGGCGTGATGAGCTTTCGGCTGTTCATGGATGATATATTCCAGTACCTCGACTTCACCGATATTTTTCCACCGCTGATCAAGACATTCTTCTTCGGGTTTTCCGTCGGAATGGTAGGATGCTTTAAAGGATATTTCTCCGATAAGGGAACCGAGGGTGTCGGACGTTCTGCCAATTCCGCGGTCGTGATATCCTCCATGCTGATTTTCCTCATCGATCTGATCGCCGTGCAGATCACAGATATCCTTGGATTCAACTGACCTACCGCATGCCTACGAAGGAAAAACCATATAAATCTGACGAGGTCGTGATAGACATCCGTGACCTGAAGATATCTTTCGGCTCGCATGTCGTATTGGACGGGTTCAACCTGAAGCTTCACAAGGGTGAGGACATGGTCGTGCTCGGGAAGTCAGGCTCCGGAAAATCAGTGCTGATCAAATGCATCATCGGTCTCCTGCGACCTGATTCAGGACAAATCAATGTGCTCGGACATAACATCGATTCGCTGAAGCACGACACACTGGATCATATCAGGGCGCGGGTCGGGTTTCTTTTTCAGAGCAACGC
>JBIKIB010000049.1:0-14846 GCA_044361845.1 Chitinophagaceae bacterium
TGTCATGCCGTTTCATGTCAGGAGTTGGTTGGCGTCTATGACGGAGGCCGGGGTGAAGGGGCGAACGGTGAATCGAAAGATGTCTTGTCTGAAGTCTTTTTTCAGATATGGCCGTCGGGTCGGTACGGTGGTGCACGATCCGCTGATCGACATACGGGTACTAAAGACGTCAAAGCGGCTGCCTTCCTGTATTGGGGAGGATCAGATGCGTGTATTGTTGCATGATGTGGAGTTTTCGGAGGGTGTTACGGGGGTTTTGGAGCGACTGGTCATTCAGGTGTTTTATGAGACGGGCGTCAGGGTGAGTGAATTAACGGGTTTGCGCGAGGTGGATGTCGACATGCATTCGTATACGTTGAAAGTATTGGGGAAGGGTGGTAAGGAGCGATTGTTGCCATTGAGTGATGCCTTGACGGCGGAGGTTTCCCAATTCATCATGGAAAAGCGAAAGGGGATGGAAGGATCATCTCAGGGGTTTTTGTTCGAGTTTCAGGATGGGCGGAGGTTGGAGCCCCGGAAGGCATATGGCATTGTGCGGAAATATCTTTCCATGGTGACGACGGCGGATAAGAAGGGGCCGCATGTGTTGCGTCATAGTTTTGCCACCCATCTTTCAAACCACGGGGCTGACCTTAACGCCATCAAGGAATTGCTTGGTCACAGCAGTCTTGCCGCTACTCAGGTATACACGCACAATACGATTTCGAAGCTCAGGGAGGCGCATCGGAAAGCGCATCCCCGAGGGTGAAAAATGGTTGATTTACAGTGTTTTCAGTGGTGGGTAAATTGCAAGGACCTCTGCTGGATTTTATTTGTTTTTCTGCTTTTTATTTGGTAATTTCATGATGGTACAGGTGCTTCCAATCCTGTGAAAGACAACGAGTTCTTACATTTATTGTTCACAGATAAAAACAAGTCTTGTTATGAACGTTAACATTCAAACCGTGCATTTTGATTCGGATTCCAAGTTGATCGAACACGTTAACAAAAAAATCGCCAAACTGAGTAATTATCACGACAAGATCATAAAGGTTGATGTATTTCTGAAGTTGGACAATGTGGTACATCAGATCAAGGATAAGATCGCGGAGATCAGGGTGACGGTTCCGAGGCATGAGTTTTTCGTGAAGCAGACGTCCAAGTCGTTTGAGGAGTCTTTTGACAGTGCATTGGACGCTGTGATCATCCAGATCAAGAAAGCAAAAGAGAAGCAAGCAGCTTAGAAAAGGCCTTCGGGCCTTTTTTTAATACTTTCCGCCTAAATTTTCTTCCACAAAATTTTTGCATTTAAAGATTTCCATTACCTTTGCCTTCCCAAAAACGGGGGTAGTTCTTTGTTTTTCAGGTATAAGTGAAATATGGTGATTTCCCATCCGCAACTGCCAGAGTAGCTCAGTTGGTAGAGCAGCTGATTTGTAATCAGCTGGTCGGGGGTTCGAGTCCCTTCTCTGGCTCATTAGGAATGTGTACGGTTTTGTTACCGGGGAAATTTTCATCTGTCGTAAGGCAGTCCATAGGGGCAGGTTCCAGAGCGGCCAAATGGGGCGGACTGTAAATCCGCTGTCTTTCGACTTCAGAGGTTCGAATCCTCTCCTGCCCACACTTATACTGAAAACGTCAGTCCGGAAAGGGAATCAATGGGCATAGGTTGCTTATTGTTTTTTTTGTTGCACAAGCATTTGTGCGGGAGTAGCTCAGTTGGTAGAGCGATAGCCTTCCAAGCTATAGGTCGCGGGTTCGAGCCTCGTCTCCCGCTCATTTTTCCGGCCGCACAATCAGCGGTTAACGCCGTTGTAGCTCAGTGGTAGAGCACTTCCTTGGTAAGGAAGAGGTCGTGAGTTCAATTCTCATCAACGGCTCATTGTGTTGAAGCCCTTGTCAAACCTGTATGGTATTACGCGGAGGGTTTTTGGCTCTGAGACGGTTTGTTTTGTGAGAAGAACGAAATGACTACGGAAGATCAATATTTCGGATGGAGACATTCGTCATATAGCAGTTTCGACAGGGTACTTTAATTGTAAACACAACCTAAAACGGATAACAATGTCTAAAGAGACTTTTAAGAGGGACAAGCCTCACGTAAACGTAGGTACTATTGGTCACGTTGATCATGGCAAGACTACGTTGACTGCAGCCATTACCAACATGCTGGCAAAGAAGGGTTGGGCTCAGGAGAAGAAGTATGATGAAATTGATGCTGCTCCCGAAGAAAAAGAGCGTGGTATCACCATCAATACTGCGCACGTGGAGTACCAGACAGCTAAACGTCACTATGCGCACGTGGATTGCCCGGGTCACGCTGACTATGTTAAGAACATGATCACAGGTGCCGCACAGATGGACGGAGCGATCCTGGTTGTTGCTGCAACAGATGGTCCTATGCCACAGACCAAGGAGCACATTCTTCTTGCCCGTCAGGTTGGTGTTCCCCGCATCGTGGTGTTCATGAACAAAGTAGATCTGGTCGATGATCCCGAGCTTCTTGAACTGGTAGAAATGGAGATCCGCGAATTGCTTTCTATATATGGTTTCGACGGTGACAATACGCCGATCATTCAGGGATCAGCTACGGGTGCTCTTGCTGGCGAAGAACAGTGGGTTGCCAAGATCGAAGAACTGATGACAGCGGTAGATGATTTCATTCCATTGCCCCCCCGTCCGGTCGATCTTCCGTTCCTCATGTCTGTAGAAGATGTTTTCACCATTACCGGTCGTGGTACGGTTGCTACTGGTCGCATCGAGCGTGGCCGTGTAAAAGTGGGCGAACCCGTAGAGATCGTTGGTTTGATGGAAGCGCCTTTGAATTCAACTTGCACGGGTGTGGAAATGTTCCGCAAGTTGCTTGATGAGGGTGAAGCTGGTGATAATGCAGGTCTCCTTCTCCGTGGTATTGAAAAGAAAGATATCCGCAGGGGGATGGTCATTTGCAAACCAGGTTCAATCACTCCGCATACAGACTTCAAGGGTGAAGTGTATGTTCTGAGCAAAGAAGAGGGTGGTCGTCATACGCCATTCTTCCAGAAGTACAGGCCTCAGTTCTATTTCCGTACGACCGATGTAACCGGAGAAGTCGAACTGCCAGCTGGTACAGAGATGGTCATGCCTGGTGACAACATCAACCTGACCGTTCGGTTGATCCAGCCCATCGCCATGGAAAAAGGCTTGAAATTTGCCATCCGTGAAGGCGGCCGTACCGTTGGTGCAGGTCAGGTGACTGAAGTCCTCAAGTAATATTCCTGCCCCTTTGTCCTTCTTTGTGAAAGCAAAGGGAATCGATATCTTTACAAAGTACCCGGGTTATCCCGGGTACTTTGTCACTACATATGTAGGGGTTCTTGAAAGGTCATGATTGTCCTAGCCGGCAGTATGAAATTTTTAAGTTCACGAACGGGCATAGTTCAACGGCAGAATAGAGGTCTCCAAAACCTTCGATCTAGGTTCGAATCCTAGTGCCCGTGCTAAATTTTGGATCAACGGATTCACGAATCTTTGTTATCAACCTTGTGTATCAGTCTCGAGATTGCAGTAATGTTTTCGTCAGTCCGTTCAACCGTTAATCCGATCATCGTCATGAATAAATTGCAGGCCTATTTTAAGGATTCTTACCGGGAGATGCTGGAGAAAGTCACATGGCCAACATGGGCGCAACTCCAGCAATCTACCATGATCGTGTTGGTTGCCACCCTGGTGATCACCGGACTGGTATGGCTGATGGATTTGGCCAGCAGCAATATTCTTAAATTCGTTTACTCACTTTTCAAATGACGGAAACTAACATCCAGCCGGAGTCTAAATGGTACGTCCTCCGTGTCATAAGCGGTAAGGAGAGAAAAGTGAAGGAGTATCTTGATAAAGACATTTCCCGGAAAGAAGAGTGGTTTAAAATGATCAAACAGATCTTTCTTCCGATAGAGAAAGTGTACAAGGTGCAAAATGGTAAGAAAGTCGTTCGTGAACGGAATCTTTATCCTGGGTATGTATTCATAGAGGTCGATGGTAATATGAATGATGATGTCATTTCAACCATCAACAACACGACGAATGTCATCCATTTTTTAGGGAAAGACAACCCGCAACCGCTTACTAAGGTGGAGGTGAATAAAATGCTGGGTAAGGTTGATGAATTGAGTGGTGTTGGTGGTATCATTATGAGTGAACCTTTCTTTGAAGGAGAAACGATCAAGATCATCGATGGACCTTTCAATGATTTCAATGGTACGATCGAGGAAGTCAATGATGAGAAGAAGAAACTCAAAGTCTCCGTGAAGATTTTCGGACGTTCCACACCTGTCGAATTGAATTATATGCAAGTGGAAAAACTTCCATAAAGAGATATCGTTTTAAATAAATCCCGCTTTAGCGGGATTTTTTTTTGGTTTGATGGACCATCTTTTATTGGAAGGCAATACATTTATACAATATGGCAAATGTTTCCATAAAGGATATTGCACGGGAGGTGGGTGTTTCCACAACGACTGTTTCTTTTGTGCTCAATGGCAAGGCACGGGAAAAGCGCATCAGCAATGATCTGAAAGACCGGATCTTAGTGGCGGCAAAGCAATTGAATTACAGACCTAACCAGGTGGCGCGGGGACTTAGGACCGGTCAATCACATACGCTTGGGCTTATTGTGGAGGATATCTCGAATCCTTTTTTTGCACATCTGGCACGACATGTGGAACATGAAGCGGATAAGGCGGGCTATACGGTGATGTTTTGCAGTACGGAGAATGATGAGGAGAAAGCTGCCGGTCTTCTGTATATGCTTCGTCATCGACAGATGGATGGTTTTATCATCATTCCGACACCCGGAATGAGATCAGAACTCGAGTCATTGGTGGACGAGATGAAGCCTCTGGTGTTGGTGGACCGTTATTTTTTGGATCTTGATACCTGCCATGTTACGGTTGATAATTACATGGGCGCTACGGAAGCTGTTCGGTTGTTGATCGGGAAAGGATTTAAAAAGATCGGTTTGGTGACCATCGATTCGATGCAGAACCAGATGCAGGAACGGGAGAGGGGTTATATGGATGCGATGACAGAGCACGGAAGGTCGGTTAATTCCAGTATGTTATTGCATATTGCATACGATGGAAATGACGAGCAGACGGTAGAAGCGATCAGGATGATGATCGAGTCTGATCCGGAATTGGACGCATTATTTTTCACCACCAACTATCTGGGTGTTGCTGGGTTGGAAGCATTAAGGGTATCAGGAAGAAGGATAGCCGAAGACATTGGGATGATTTGCTTTGATGACAGCATTATATTTCGCCTGGGTTCCCCTTCCATCAGTGTCATTGCTCAGCCAATACGCGAAATGGGCCGTCAGGCTGTTCGTTTGATCATCGACATGATCGCTAAGAAACCATTGGAGGATAGGAAGTTGATGATGGCCCCTGTTGTGATTGAGCGGGAATCTACCCGGGATATTTATTGAAAAAGCTCATCAAATAAAAAAGGGAACGGATGTTGCCATCTCGTTCCCTTTGATTCGTTCATACTATATCAATTGGAAGAACCTTCCGTACCAGTCTCGGGAGTTTCAGCAACAGGTTGATTATCAACTGCTGCGATGGGTGTGTTTATTGGTTTTGGGGCTGGTTTTTTCTTAGCTGCAGCTTTTTTGACCGGTGCCTTCGGGGCGATTTTTTTTGCAGGTACATTTTTAGGTGGAGCTTTCTTCACCACCGCTGATCTTACCGCAGGTTTCTTCGCAGGGGCTTTTTTCACAATTGGTTTAGGGGCCGGAGATTTTTTCGCTACAGGCTTTTTCGCAACTGGTTTCTTGGCGGCACCTTTTTTAGCTACGGGTTTTTTGGATACTGCTTTTTTAGCTATCGGTTTTTTAGCTACGGCTTTCTTGGGTGCTGCTTTCTTGGGCGCTGCTTTTTTAAACCCTTTCTTGGCAGTTTTTACAACCGCTGCTTTTTTTGCAAGTTTACTTACAGATTTCACTGCGATCGATTTCTTCACTGCGTTCTTGAACGCTTTTTTTGCAGCTTTTTTTACGACTTTTTTGACGGCAGCTTTTTTGACGACTTGTTTAACGGCAGCTTTTTTCACGAATTGTTTGACCGCTGCCTTCTTTACCGCTTTTTTAGGAGCAGCAGATTTCTTAGGAGCAGGTTTTTTTGATGCTTTGGCCATAGTGCTAATGGGTTTAAGTAAGTAAAGGGAATACTTTTTGTTAAAAGTGAATTATGGTTTAAAATTCGTGATTCATCCTGTCAAAAGCAAAAAAAATTTCATTTTCTCCAACCTTCTTTCTTAAACTTGTACAACTTCGGCCTTGAAAATTTGGTTTGGAATGGATTTTTTTTCTTCATACATTTGCACCCCCAATCAAAATAGTATGTTTTGATCCGTTTGGGAGTTCTACTTCATTGTGGGACGCTATCACCAAAAAAAATTTCATCATGGCTAAAGAGATTTCAGGCTATGTAAAGTTGCAGGTAAAAGGCGGCGCTGCCAACCCTGCACCTCCCGTGGGACCTGCCTTGGGTTCAAAGGGTGTCAACATTATGGAGTTCTGCAAGCAGTTCAATGCACGGACTCAAGACCGACCCGGTAAGATCCTGCCGGTCCTCATCACCGTTTTTACCGACAAATCCTTTGAGTTTGTCATCAAGACGACTCCTGCTGCTGTGCAATTGCTTGAAGCAGTTAAACTGCAGAGTGGGTCCAAGGAACCCAACCGATTGAAGGTCGCAAAAGTTTCCTGGGAACAAGTTGAGGCCATTGCCAAGGACAAGATGTCCGATCTGAACTGTTTCACGATGGATAGTGCTATGCGAATGGTCGCCGGCACAGCCCGAAGCATGGGTATCACCGTGGATGGCAAAGCCCCCTGGGATAACTGATTGATCACATCCAAAAGCCTTTAAGATGGGACTTACAAAGAAAAGAAAAATAGCGAACGTCAAAGTCGACATGAATAAGATCTATTCACTGGATGAAGCATCATCCATAGTGAAAGACATCAACTGCACCAACTTCGACAGCTCAGTTGACCTGCACGTCAGGCTTGGAGTTGACCCGAAGAAAGCTGACCAGGCAGTCAGGGGAACAGTGACCCTGCCGCATGGTACGGGAAGGACAAAGAAAGTATTGGTGCTTTGCACACCTGACAAAGAGGATGATGCAAGGGCTGCCGGAGCTGATTTCGTTGGACTGGATGAGTATATCAAGAAAATCGAAGGAGGATGGACGGATGTGGACGTCATTGTAGCCACACCCTCTGTGATGCCAAAGATCGGAAAACTCGGTAAAGTACTCGGGCCTAGAAATCTTATGCCTAACCCCAAGACTGGTACGGTGACCAATGATGTGCAGTCAGCGGTAAAGGATGTAAAAGCCGGTAAAGTTGCTTTCAAGGTCGATAAGTCTGGGATCATCCATGCTTCCATAGGACGTGTCAGTTTCAGTCCAAAGAAAATTGCAGAGAACAGCACTGAGTTGTTGAATGCAATCATCAAGGCGAAGCCTTCCACGGCAAAGGGGACCTATTTGAAAAGCATTTTTATGGCCAGCACCATGAGTCCTTCAATTCCCGTGGACACCAAAGCACTGATCCACTGAGTGGGATGATTTGCAAACCAACTAAATGACAGTTCATGAACAAGCAAGATAAAAACCAGGCGATAGAAGTGCTGAAGGAGAAATTCTCCCAGTACAATAACTTCTACATCACCAATACGGAATCACTCACTGTTGCACAGATCACCAAGCTTCGTCGCATCTGTTTCGACAAGAATGTCGAAATAAAAGTTGCCAAGAATACCTTGATTCGTAAGGCGCTGGAACAACTGGATGAGAACCGTTTCAAGGATGCATTCGACTCATTGCAAGGTGTCACGGCACTTATGTTCTCCGAGAATGCAAAGGAGCCGGCCATGATTTTGACCAGTTTCCGCAAGGACAATCCGAAGACGAAGGAGCGGCCAGTGCTCAAAGCCGCTTTCATTGACGGGGATGTGTTTACCGGTGATGACCAACTTTCAGCGCTGAGAAATCTGAAGAGCAAGCAGGAATTGATCGGAGAGATCATCGGCTTGTTGCAGTCTCCGGCGAAGAATGTCATCAGTGCATTGAATGCAGGCAACAAGCTTGCAAGCCTTATCAAGGCATTGGAAGACCGCGAAAGTTAAATCATAAGCGTTTTACAGCAATAGTGCATTCATTTTGAGGATTGTTACATTTGCAAGACGCTTGAATACATTTTCCTGGCCCGGGGAAGCATTCACAAAGACAGGGCTTTTTTTTAAACCCGCCGTCGGATCGGTCGAAACGACCGGCGTGAAGACGGTAAAAAAACAAATATCATGGCAGATTTAAAAGCATTCGCAGAGCAATTGGTCAACCTGACCGTTAAAGAAGTAAACGAACTGGCCGCTATTCTGAAAGATGAGTATGGCATTGAGCCAGCAGCAGCAGCTGTAGCCATCGCTGCTGGTCCTGCAGCCGCTGCTCCTGTTGCAGAAGAAAAGACTGCATTTGATGTAGTTTTGAAAAGCGGTGGACCGAACAAGCTGAACGTTGTGAAGATCGTTAAAGATCTGACTGGTCTTGGCCTGAAAGAAGCCAAAGATCTGGTTGACGGCGCTCCAAAGAACATCAAGGAAGGCGTTTCCAAGGCAGAAGCTGATGACATCTTCGCCAAGCTGAAAGAAGCGGGTGCTGATGTTGAAGTCAAGTGATCCTGCTACAACATTTCCAGAAAGCCGTCCGCTTTGGCGGATGGCTTTCTCTTTTACATGAATATCTGAAGCCACAAAGGTTTTTGATGTTATTGTATTTATCCATACCTTTGCGTTCCTTAATTTGGGCCTGATATATATTTTGATATTTCAGTACAATCATAAGTGATTGATTTACAATTGTATCTATTCGTGAGAGAATAGCACTACAGTTGTATTGCCATATATAACCTTAAAGCGCTTTTTGTCTATGTCTTCATCAAAAGTTGCTCCAGCCCCGCGTCATAATTTCGGTAAAGTCAAGCATTTGGCCGACACACCGGACCTGTTGGAAATCCAGATCCAGTCGTTCAAGGATTATTTCCAGCTGGAAACCACTCCTGACAAACGCAGTATTGAAGGGTTGTTCAAGGTTTTCAAGGAGAATTTTCCCATCACCGATACCCGAAACATATTCGTACTCGAATTTCTGGACTACTTTATCGATCCGCCACGCTACACGATCGATGAGTGTATGGAACGCGGCTTAACGTATGCAGTACCACTCAAAGCGAAGCTTCGGTTGAGTTGCAACGATGAGGAACACGTTGATTTCCAGACCATCGTACAGGATGTTTTCCTTGGAAACATACCATACATGACACCGAGGGGTACTTTCGTGATCAATGGTGCTGAAAGGGTTGTGGTGTCACAATTGCATCGTTCACCGGGCGTCTTCTTCGGACAGTCGCTTCACCCGAATGGTACTAAAATATACTCTGCACGTGTTATCCCCTTCAAGGGCGCATGGATGGAATTTGCTACGGACATTAATAACGTCATGTATGCGTACATCGACCGGAAGAAGAAGTTTCCGGTAACCACGCTGCTTCGTTCAATTGGATTCGAGACGGATAAGGACATCCTTGAGTTATTTGGTATGGCCGATGAGGTGAAGGCTGAAAAGAAGGCCCTATCACATCATATTGGCAAGAAGCTTGCTGCCCGGGTGCTTCGTACATGGGTAGAAGACTTCGTAGATGAGGATTCAGGAGAAGTGGTCTCCATCGAGCGCAATGAAGTGGTGCTTGAGCGGGACACATTCCTCGACGAGGCCAATATCGACCTCATCACCGGCCTGAGTGTGAAGACGGTCTTCGTACAGAAAGAAGAGATGAGCGGGGATTACGCGATCATCTATAATACCTTGAATAAAGATCTGGCGAACTCTGAACTGGAGGCCGTACAGCAAATTTATAAGCAGCTTCGCGGAGCCGATGCACCGGATAATGAAACGGCACGAGGTATCATCGACAAGTTGTTTTTCAGTGACAAACGGTATGATCTGGGCGAAGTTGGCCGTTACAAGATCAATCGTAAGCTTGGTCTCAATTACAAACTGGACCAGAAGACCCTGACGAAAGAGGATATCATCGAGATCATAAAATACCTTGTTCGACTCACCAACGGAAAGGCTGAGATAGACGACATCGATCACCTGAGTAATCGACGGGTGCGCACGGTGGGTGAGCAATTATTTGCTCAATTCGGTGTGGGTCTTGCCAGGATGGCAAGGACCATCCGCGAGCGGATGAATGTACGCGACAATGAGGTTTTCACACCCGTGGATCTTATCAATGCCCGTACATTGTCTTCGGTCATCAATTCTTTCTTTGGTACATCCCAATTATCGCAGTTCCTTGATCAGACCAATCCGCTGAGTGAGATCACGCACAAGCGCCGTATTTCCGCACTCGGGCCAGGTGGTTTGAGTCGCGAACGAGCAGGTTTCGAGGTTCGTGACGTTCACTACTCACACTATGGACGTCTTTGTACGATCGAGACGCCGGAAGGACCCAATATTGGATTGATCTCCACCCTTTGTGTACATGCCAAGATCAATGATATGGGTTTCATCGAAACACCATACCGCAAGGTTAACGAGGGCAGGGTCAATACCAAAGATCTAACATACCTGAGTGCAGAGGAAGAGGATCTTGCGAAAATCGCACAGGCCAACATTCCGTTGAATGATAAGGGTGAGTTCATAGAGGAGACGGTAAAGGCTCGTCAAACAGGTGACTTCCCGATACTTGCTCCAAACGAAGTGGAGTATATGGACGTTGCACCCAACCAGATCGTCGGTCTGTCCGCATCACTAATCCCTTTCCTTGAGCATGATGATGCCAACCGGGCGCTCATGGGCTCGAACATGCAACGTCAAGCTGTTCCGCTGATCCTACCGGAAGCACCCATCGTGGGAACCGGTCTGGAAGGTAAGGCCGCAAGAGATGCGCGGATTCAGATCCACTCAGAAGGTAATGGTGTGGTGGAGTTTGTTGACGCAAATGAAATACAGGTCCGATACGATCGAAATGAAGCACAGAAACTTGTGAGCTTTGAGGATGATCTCCGAATTTATAAGCTGACAAAATTCATAAAAACCAACCAGGAGACAAGCATCACCCTTCGCCCTGCGGTCCACAAGGGACAGAAAGTGAAGCTGGGCGACTTCCTCACGGAAGGATATGCAGTAAAGAATGGGGAGTTGGCATTGGGTCGTAACCTTAAAGTTGCGTTCATGCCATGGAAAGGATACAATTTCGAGGATGCTATTGTGATCAATGAAAAAGTAGCCCGCGAAGATCTTTTCACTTCTGTGCATATTTCTGAGTTCGAGCTTGAGGTAAGGGATACCAAGTTAGGCGAAGAGGAACTCACTCCGGACATCCCCAACGTGTCGGAAGAAGCCACCAAAGACCTCGATCAATACGGTATCATCCGCATCGGTGCTCAGGTGAAGGAAGGTGATATCCTGATCGGAAAGATCACTCCCAAAGGGGAAAGTGATCCAACACCGGAAGAGAAACTGTTGCGTGCGATATTCGGTGATAAGGCGGGTGATGCGAAAGATGCATCTCTGAAAGCACCAAGTGGTACAGAAGGCGTCGTGATCGGCAAGAAATTGTTCCAGCGTGCCCGAAAGGATAAGAATGCAAAAGTTCGGGAAAAAGCATCCATTGAAAAGCTGGAGAAGATCCACGACCAGAACGAAAAAGATCTGTTGGAACTCCTGATCAGCAAGTTACAAACCTTGCTTAGAGACAAACCATCCGCCGGCGTTTCGAATAATTTCGGAGAGATGCTCATTGGCAAAGGTGTGAAGTTCAGCGCCAAGAATCTGACAGGAATCGATTATCAGAATGTCAATCCCCTCAGTTGGACAGGTGATGCCAAGACGGATGATTCCATCAATACTTTGTTGCACAATTACAACATCAAGTACAACGAGGAACTTGGACGTTACAAGCGGGAGAAGTTCAACATATCCATCGGGGACGAACTCCCTGCCGGGGTGCTGAAACTTGCCAAGGTTTATCTTGCCGTAAAACGTAAGTTGAAGGTAGGGGATAAGATGGCCGGCCGACACGGGAACAAGGGCATTGTCGCCAAGATCGTCAGGGCAGAGGATATGCCATTCCTCGAGGATGGCACACCCGTGGACATCGTCCTTAATCCACTTGGTGTACCAAGCAGAATGAACCTTGGACAGATCTACGAGACGATCCTGGGATGGGCCGGAGAGAAGCTTGGAATGCGTTTTTCCACTCCCATATTTGATGGAGCCTCTGTCGATGAGATAAAAGGGCTCATCCTAAAAGCAGGATTGCCGGCTTTCGGTCACACATACCTCTATGATGGCGAAACCGGAGAACGCTTCCACCAGAAAGCTACCGTCGGAATCATCTACATGTTGAAGCTACACCACATGGTCGATGACAAGATGCACGCACGTTCGATCGGGCCATATAGCCTGATCACGCAGCAACCGCTTGGTGGTAAAGCACAGTTCGGCGGACAACGATTTGGTGAGATGGAAGTATGGGCACTTGAAGCATACGGTGCATCAAGCATCCTGCAGGAGTTGCTCACCCTTAAGTCTGATGATATCATCGGACGCGCGAAAACCTACGAGGCGATCGTCAAGGGTGATAATATTCCAAGGCCAGGTATCCCTGAATCGTTCAATGTATTGGTGCATGAGCTTAGAGGCCTGGGCCTCGAACTCAAGTTCGATAACTGATAAGACAGGTTACAAGTCATACAAAGAGGCCGTGTCAAAAGAAATTTTGATGCGGTCTCTTTTTTTATATCGTTTGTTCATCAATCTTCCAGCCCCAATAATTTTCGGACTGCTGCTCCAATCCGTCTTGGTTTCCGGGATACCGGATCCACAAGACACCAAGTTGTTTTAGCCTCCGATAGTAAAATACCGGATTGATTGAACAGCTGTATGTGCCTTATTGACCGCAGGGCTTGGGTATCTCCCACCCAGGTTAGGGCATACGGGGTGTCGCCCAGGAATGCCTGGTGGCGGTAGTCTATTTCATGGCGAAGTACCACCCACTGCATGGTTTTGCGCTGGGTGTCGTCCGTGAGTGATTTCCAATGCATATCCGCTACTTCCTGGAACCAACGCAGATAGACGACATTATTGACATGCCCCATGTCGTCGATATCTTCATCTTGCACTTTCAAGGGATGCATGAATGGGCGATCGGGAGTGGTTTTCATGTCAGGAATAAGTTATTAGGGTTTCAGGTCCAGTGATTGCGTATGGATGCGGGCCGTACGGATGGTGGATCCTTTTTTGTCGTCGGTCCATGCAAATAGCAGATCTTTTCCGACCCTTGTCATTTGAGGAAAACCAGCTGAACGCCCAACAGATGAGCTGGCGATGGTTATTGATTCACTTTTCGTTCCCTTCGAATGGATCCTTATAAGTTTTATGTTCGCTTGTTCCATCCAGCTGACCCATGCATTTTCGCTATCGATCAAACAGATATCAACCCTTCCTATGGGTTTCCCTTCGTCAATGCGAATGGGTTGACCGAGGGTTGTTCCTCCATCCTCAGAGAATATCACTTTCACCTCAGCCTTGCCGTTTATTTCAGCGTACCAGGCAATCGCGATCGTTGAACCATTGGCATCCATTGCTGGTCCATTGACCGGGCATCCGTCAATACGCCAATTGTCGGCGTGCAAGGTGCGTGGAGACGTCCATTTTTTTCCGATGAGTCGGGATATTGAAATGTCCCTGACTTCATCATCACTGCGGTCACGATAAGCCACCAGGGGGCCAGTGGGGCCTATACACAGGGCAGTCATGCAGCAGTCGCATACCCTATCATCTATCTGCCATTCGGCATGTTTTTTCCCCATGTAGTCGAATATCGCAGCCATGAGCGTCATGGAACCGATGTGTACATGCGCCGCTTTTGTATTTTTTTTCTTTTGAGTATTCCTTCCATCCAGCCAGACTGCCAGTACTTTATCGCCGTACGGAGCAAAGGACAGGAATCCATGCTCCGCCGCAATGCCGTCATTGTGAGCATCCAATGGGCCTAACCAAAGGGCTCCACCTGGTGAGCGGAACAGTTTTATGTCATATGCATATTTATCTTTTCCGTTTTTCACGAGTGCGGAAGCGATAAAATCATTCTTTCCATTCGAGATGAACTTGGGATAGTCAGCCCAATTCACAAACCAGTCTGTTCCCGAGGCGATCGTTGCCGGTGGCAGCCATTTGTTGCTATCGAATTTTGAGAAGCGGAGTGTTGCGAGTCGGTCCTCCTTTTCGATGAAACTCAGGAAAACGTTATTTGCTGAATCGGTGATCAGAAAAGGTTCCGCAATGGTGCCTTCAGCTGGCAAAGGGATCATCTCTATAACGGCAGCGGGTGTTTCCTTTTCTTTTTCTTGTCGGCATGCATCTCCCAATAGTATGATGGAAGTGAGCAAAATAATGGCGGAAATCCTTGTGATGGTGATCATTTCTTGTACAATTTAAGGAATCAGCTTCAAGCGTCCATGCATCAAATTGTTTTATAGGTAGGAGCATTGAAGTCGAATGATCGCATCCTGTTTTTTCCATCAGGGCAGCTGGTGAAAAGGTTCCTCAGCAGTATGCAAATTTGTTGCATAGTCCTTACTATGAAACATTTTATTGTTGGTGGTACAAGAAAGGTATTTTGTGGAAAAGGGTATGTTCCTGGCATGGTATCACCGGATGCGAAGGATATTATTCGGCATCTTCATAGAAAATGCATGTCAATCATCGGATGGGCACCGCCGCATGGCAAAGGCGTATGCTAAAGGGATGAT
>JBIKIB010000050.1:0-14838 GCA_044361845.1 Chitinophagaceae bacterium
GCCGACCTGAACCTGTATTTATACGCGTTCGATAAAATGAAAGCTGTTGCGATAAGGGCGATCGCGATGACGATTGCCGTGATGTTATTTTTCATGTAGGCGGTTTGATGTTGAAATTATGGAAAATCAAGGATTTCAATGCAAAGCATTTCATGTTTACTGTAATCCAGATCGACAACCAGTGGATCCTTTCAATCCTGCCAGCATCCGATCGGGGCTCCCGGAGGGATCGCGGCATGGAGGGTCGGTCTGGCTTTTTCCGGTGTCTTCATTCTTTCGACCGCCAGTTCCAGATGCCCTGTGTAACCCGGATCCGCAGCGGATACCTTGATGCGTTCATCTATATGTCGTTTGAGGTCCTGTAGCTTTTTTCTTACGGCTGCACGGGCAGGAAAAGAAACCTGCTCGTCAACCGAAGCCGCCAAAAGATAGGTCAGTACCAGCTGTTCGGTCTGTTGCTGAATGAGTTCCTCCATCCCCTTCTTTCGAGGTGCTTTCCATGTCGCGTCGATCACTTTCCCGGTCATCTCCCGGACACCCATACCTCCAGCCACCTCCTGCTGCACCAAACGGCTCAACCGCTCGGGATGAAAGAGCAGACTGAGTGGGAGGTCTGCAGCGGTCTCCGCCGGAGAAAGGGCATCAAAGACCAGCCCGGTCCTCTTTTTGAACAACTCGCGCGTATAGTCAAAGTTCGCAGGACGGGGCGGGATCAGATCAACGATGTGCGATGGCAATACCAGTTGATAAGCAGACAGACATTCGAGGATCACATCCAGTGATTTGCGCTGGATATCTGCAGGGATGATGCGCGGGGACTGCTGCCCGTCGCCCTTCAGGTTATAGGAGTATACCACTCCACCGATGGTCTTCACAGCGGCTTCAACCTGATAGCGATGGCTGAGGTATACCGGGACCAGAACATCTTCCAGCATGGATACGGGCATTCCCTCCCTGATATTGTTCAGTCCGAACCGATCGAGTGCCTTTCGCCTGATGTTGAGTATTTGAGTGAGTTCCGTTGCAGCATCCTTTCCATTATCCCAGAGATGTGCGTATGGATGTGCCCCTCCGGCCGCCCTTGCATCCCGGTCACTGATAAAAAAGAGACCTTTTTCGATGCCGCCACGAATGATCCCGTCCAGCGCATGCCGTTCATCCGTGCCTTTGGGAAAATCCTGATATCCCCATGTGATGGCCATCTTATCCCATTCCCCGATCTTATCGTCATAAGCGTTTCGCAGATCGATGTTTCCTTTTTCGTCAATGACCGCTTTCGGGTGAGGATAGTCCATGACACTGGCACGGTCATTCACACTGGAAGCATAGTTATGCATCAGGCCAAGCGTATGGCCGATCTCATGTGCGGATAATTGCTCCAGCCTTGCCAACGCCATGGTAAGCATCGGGTCGGTTGCTGGCAGAGAATTTCCATAAGGGACTAATAACCCTTGTGCAATGAGGTAGTCCTGTCGCACCCGCAGCGATCCCAGCGACACCTGGCCTTTTATGATCTCCCCCGTCCTCGGATCCACCACGGATGCACCGTAACTCCATCCCCGGGTCGAACGATGCACCCAGTTGATGACGTTATACCGGATATCCATCGGATCTGCGGAATCCGGCAGCATCCTTACCTGAAAAGCATTACGATAGCCGGCGGCCTGAAAGGCTTGATCCCACCAGGATGCACCCTTCAACAAAGCCGAACGGATGGGTTCAGGGGTGCCGTTATCAAGATGATACACGATCGGGGTGACCGGGTCGCTGACAGCGGCGGAAGGATCTTTTTTCTGCAATCGATGCCTTATGGCGAAATGCTGTTCGATCGGTTCATCTACCGGTGTCGCATAGTCGAAGAATGATGTCGAAATGTATCCCGACCTCGGATCCAGCTTTCTCGGCTTGAACCCATCATCAGGCAGACGCACAAAGGAATGGTGCATGCGCAGCGTGATGGCTTCCGGAGAGGGCGTGACGGACTGTATGAAACTGCCTGTCACGCCGTCGGTGTTGACGAGTGTGATGGTCGATTCCATTTCCGTATTCAGCGGAAAATTCTTTGTCGCTGGCATGAAAAGGGATGAACGGCTTTTGTCGGCTGCGTACGTTCCCTGCTGTGCTTTTCGGATCCGATTCGCGGCCTGCATGGCATCCCGGTTGAGAAAATCCGTCAGGTCAACCAATACCCGATTTCCGGATTCCGCCTCGATGGTGAACCCCCAGAGCACAGATCGGGCAAAGGATTGCTCCACGGCTCTGCGTTCATTGGGATCTCCACTCTTTGCCCTGTATTGCTGGTTTGTTTCTGTGAGCATCAACTTTCGTCCAACCCTGGAAAACAATACCACCCTTCCCCCTCCCAATAATCCCCGGTCAAGGCCGATATCATTCGAACCAAGGCCCGCCGGCAAAGACATCACATACAAAAACTCCTGATCGAATCGTTCAACCTCCATCCACAATTTCCCTAACTGGTCGTCATGATACAATGGAAAAAATCCATTCATTTTTTGAAGTCCGCTCGTTTTTTCCGCTATCGTGGGCAGTTTCTGCGCGCCGGCAGAAAAAAAGGATACCAAAAAGGATAAAAAAAATATCCGCATATGACCAATTTAATACCCAATTTACTGATAACGGGAGATTAAGCGGCCATAAAAATACGGATGGCTCAACGCGGATGTTGGCAGTCTGATGGCTTCAAGAAATGGCAAAGGATGAAAGTCGGAAAACAGCGGTGAATGGGCCATGCCAAAAGAAAGTTGGAAAACAGTACTGTAGTCGGGAAAGTTATTATTAACCTGACCTGAAAAATCAACCTTCAGCAAGATGCTTGAATTTCTCCATGATCTGGGGTAGCTTATCTTTATATTTCTTCCCGATCAACCTCCACCAAAGTCCGCTCAACGGGCCTTCTATCCACACTTCATTCATGATGAGTGTTTTGTTGTTATTGTACCCGATCAGTCGCTTGATATACATTTGTGCGAATGGAAGTCGCGTATGAACGGTATAGGAGAAATTCTTTTCGCAGGACGAGATGTTGAAAGGGGTATTCGGCCAGAATTCCGTTTTCAGCATACCTTTGGTTTGCAGACCAAAAACCCCATTTTGCTTGATCTGACTGAGCACCGGTTCCCAACGATGCCAGTTTTCTACATCCGACCAGATGTTCCATACCCTTTCTGGCGAGGCGGAAGTAAGGATTGAATATTTATCCTGCATATGGTTTTTGTTGTAGGTTGATCTTTACAAAGTTTTCAAAAAATACGGAAGTCCAACGTTATGTTTGATATTTGTTGATTAAATGTTAATATACCCCTCTTGCCTTGTCTTGACAGGAGCCCGAGGTTAAGTCATTATTAATTTTAGGTTAAGATTCTCTTCATGAAGACGCTTCATGTTGCTTGAAAAAAGGATGGCGATATGATGTTGAATTTTGAATCCATCGGATAGATGGTCTTTTTTTGACTAACATCACAAAATATGAAGCTTCATATCTGGACGATCGGTAAAAATCATGAATCCTATATACGGGAGGGGTTGGAAGATTTTTCCAAAAGGATCAACAGGTATTTTCCCCTGGAGTGGCATATCATCCCGGTGCCTAAAAATACAGGTATGCTCAGTGATGCAGACCTCAAGGCAAGCGAAGGAAAAACAGTTCTTGAATGGTTGCAAAAGGATGACTTCCTGGTTGCATTAGATGAGCATGGCAAAGAAATGACATCCACCGATCTCGCTGTTTTCATACAGCACAGGGCAAATGAAAGCACGAAGAGGGTTGTCTTCCTGATCGGAGGGGCCTTCGGATTGGATGAATCGGTTCTGAAGAGGGCAAATTATGTCTGGTCGCTTTCCAAGCTGACATTCCCACATCAGCTTGTCAGGCTGCTGTTGTCAGAACAGCTCTATCGGGCATGCAGCATCCTTCGCAACGAAAAATACCATCATCGGTGATGCAATCCCGGTCATCATGCCTATTTTTGGCACATGTCGATCACGTTAGCCATCATTCTGATAACCGCTCTTGTATCATTTCCTGCTTTCAACAATGAAAAATTGAGAAATGACCTTTTGTTCTGGCCATACATGGTCGAACGATATCAGCAGCATTACCGTTTTATCACGGGGGGGGTGGTTCATGCCGACCTTTTCCACCTGGCGTTCAATATGATCTCTTTGTATTCTTTTGGCATGGCCCTGGAGCAGTCCCTGTTTCCGGCAGTCTTTGGCGAGAAATCAAAAGTATTATACGGATTTTTGTATATCAGTTCGATCGTCTTCGCATCGCTGCATGATTTCATCAAGCACCGCAATGATCAGGGTTATAGGGCACTGGGTGCGTCAGGTGCCGTATCCGCTGTGATTTTCTCAGCGATCGTGATCGTCCCGGGGATGCCGATCCGGTTTTTCTTTTTCCCCATAGATATACCAGGTTATCTTTTTGGATTCGTATTCCTGGGTTTCTCATATTATTTTGCAAAAAAGGGCGGGGGTAACATCGGTCACAATGCCCATTTTTGGGGGGCTGTGTACGGAGTTGTTTTTACCCTTATAGCGGGCCGGGCATTTTCTCATCTAGACCTACTGAAGCGATTTCTAATGGAGGTTTTTTGATAGGTTTTTCAGTTCCTTATGCCATCCATCATCCTTGATCCTTTAGCCATTTGATCTTGAGGATGCGCGCAGTCCCATGGCCTATCCTGAAACGATCATCCGGGCGCATACCCACAACCCAGATGATTCTTTTGTCTGATTCTAACACCCACACATTTTCTTTTTGTGGGAGACTTAGTTTCGCATCCGTCAGGAACCTCGAGATCTTCTTTTTTTTCCGCATGCCCAAAGGATAAAAAAAATCACCGTGCTTCCATTTTCGAAGAATGAGGGGATATCTAATGTCCCGAAGGTCAAGAAATGCGATCTCCGAACCTGCATCAAGTGCATCTTTTAACAGGGGTCCGATAATATTAAAATGAAGGGTCCCCGCGGGAAAAATCGTCTCCTTCATTGATTCTTCAATCGGAAAGATGCCCGTTTGCAGCGACCGCACGGCAGAGATGAGCAGCCAGTTCCGGTACCGCAGGATCCTGTGTGTCGATGACGCCACGTATCGGCCTGTTTCACTGTCCATAAGGGAAGATACCTCGTCGATCTGACGGGCGGAAAAACCAAAGTGACGGATGATCTCCCAAAGAATCGTCCTAACGCCGGGGGTCAAACGAAGTTTTTCAACCGGTATGCGCCAGTCCGGACCGTTCTGCGACAGGAGTCTTTTTTTCAACCGTTCAACGGACAAGCCATATAGAATTTCTACATCCCTGAATCTTGCGATATTCTCTGCCAGGCTCTTGTCGACCATCGGGTAGTGTTCCGCTATGAGCGGAAGGACCTGCCTTCTCATGAAATTTCGGCTATATTTATCTTCGCGGTTGGAGCTGTCCTCAACCCATTGAAGACCGACCGCATCGGCATAGCGGCGGATCTCATCTTTTCCGGCAAATAGCAGCGGCCTGACGACCTTGTCAGTTGCCGGCAACATGCCCCGGATACCGGCAATGCCTGTACCTTTCACAAAATTCATGAAAGCTGTTTCCACATTATCATCGAGATGATGTGCTGTAAGCAGCTTGATCACCACACCCGTGCGTTGCCATTCAAGCTTTCGGGCTTCCATGATCCCGGCGAACCATTCGTAGCGTAAAGTACGGGCCGCCTCCTGTATAGAGCATTTATTCTCCATTGCAAAATGGGTCGTGTCGAAGGTGTTGCAATGAAGGATCTTTCCGTAATTCCGACTCAATGAACGGACAAACGACTCATCCCTGTCGCTTTCATCTCCTCGAAGATTAAAATTGCAGTGTGCGATCTCGTAGTCATGACCGCAACGGGAAAGCAGGTCGCACAGCACTACGGAATCCACCCCGCCACTGACTGCCACCAGTAACCTGTCGTGTGGCCGGTAGAGATGTTCGTGCCGCACAAAGGCCAGAAATCTGGCAAGGAAGGATGATATGATATTTTCCAGGGGCAATGGTTTTATTTTAATCCTGATCGTCGATATTATCCAGAGCAGACCTCAATTCTCCCGCTGCGTGCCTGTCACCCGCCATGCTCGCGGCACGGATGCCATTTTCATATGTTTGAACTGCAGCGGATGTATCCCCCTGACGCTCCAATAATCTACCCAGGTGGTAATAAGAACCAATATAGCCCGGGTCGGAAGCTAGGATCGATTCAAATTGTTCCCTGGCAGAAATATCATCCCCTTTTTTTATGTATTCCAGAGCCAGTGCATGACGGCTGAAATGATCCGCCGGATTCCGGGAGATAAAAGACTTGAGTGTTTCAATCCTGTCCATTTGAAAAAATTAACGCTCACAAAAGATTGCAGATAACGGAGGCGTGATTAAATTTGTGATTGAAATAGTTGCATAAACAACCTTAATTCAGATTGACACCATAAAAACCTAATGGCATGAAAATTCTTGTTTGTATCAGCAAGACACCGGATACGACGGCAAAAATAGCCTTCACGGATAACAACACGAAATTTGCATCAGAAGGGGTTCAGTGGATCATCAACCCCTACGATGAATGGTATGCACTTGTCAGGGCGATCGAGATGAAAGAGAAAGATCCGACTGTACAGATCTTTTTGGTGACGGTGGGGGCTTCGGATGCGGAGCCGATCATTCGGAAGGCATTGGCATTAGGAGGCGACGAGGCGATCAGGGTGGATGCGGAGGGGCAGGATAGTTTTTTCATCGCTTCGCAGATCGCCGGAGTATCTGCAGAGGGGGGTTTTGACCTGATCCTGACCGGTAAAGAAACGATAGACCATAACGGAGCATCCATCGGCGGTATGGTTGCGGAGTTATTGGACATTGATTATGTGAGTTTGGCCGTAATGCTTGATCTGGAAGACGGGAAAGCCATTGTGACCCGCGAAATTGAAGGTGGGGAGGAGATCTGTGAAGTCAATCTTCCGCTTGTCGTTTCTTGCCAGAAAGGGATGGCCGAGGCACGAATTCCCAATATGCGCGGGATCATGGCTGCCAGAAGTAAACCCCTGAAAGTGATCATGCCGATACCTGCGACATCCCTCACATCGGTTCAATCATTTGAGTTACCTGTGGCAAAATCAGGTGTCAAACTCATTTCCGCGGATCACCCGGAGGAACTTGTACGCCTGTTGCACGAAGAGGCGCGCATCATCTGAATACCCCCTAAACGATATCCAAACAGCACACAAAGCATAACCATATGTCAGTACTCATATTTGCAGACCAATCAGACGGACAGATCCGAAAATCCTCATATGAAGCCCTCAGTTATGGTGCGAAAGTCGCCGAACTGACAGGTACGACAGCAGAGGCCATCGTTTTAGGACCGGTGGCCGACGACCTTGCCGGACTTGGGAAATACGGCATCAAGAAAGTGCATCATGTGTCAGACAATAGCTTCGAGCACATGGACGCCAGGTGTTACACTGCAGCGATCGCAGAAGCCGTCCAGCAGACCGGTGCGCTGACGGTCATTTTCTCCAACAACCTCACAGGGAAAGCGGTCGCGCCGAGGCTTTCCGCCAGGCTCAAAGCAGGTCTTGTTGCGGGTGCCGTGGCCCTTCCTGACCTTTCGAGCGGCTTCAGCGTAAAAAGAAGTGTCTTTTCTGGAAAAGCATATGCGAATGTGTCGATACACACCCCCATCCGGATCATCACACTCAATCAGAATGCATACAGCATCACTGAAAGTGCCGCTACGGCTGAAGTGATGAATATGAAGATATCACAACCGGCATCCAGGCTCAGCTTCAAATCGACAAATAAGGTCAGCGGAAAAGTGCCGTTGACAGAGGCGGAGATGGTCATCAGTGGCGGACGCGGCCTGAAAGGTCCGGAGCACTGGGGTTTGGTGGAGGATCTGGCAGACCTACTTGGTGCGGCAACGGCCTGCAGCAGGGCTGTTGCGGATGCCCATTGGAGACCACACCATGAGCATGTCGGTCAAACCGGACTGGCCATCGCACCCAATCTGTATTTTGCCATCGGCATATCAGGTGCCATCCAGCATTTGGCAGGGGTCAACCGCAGCAAGGTCATAGTGGTCATCAACAAGGATCCTGAGGCACCCTTTTTCAAAGCGGCTGACTATGGAATCGTGGGTGATGCTTTTGAGGTCATGCCAAAGGTCATTGAAGCGGTCAGAAAACTAAAAGGGAATTGATCTTGACTCATTCAATGCGGGATCAGGTCTTTTAAACAGGCTTTCCTGGCTTCTTTTTCTTAGTGAAAATCATTGCTTGCAGGCTCCTGTATTTAGTTTTTGTTTGAATTCCCGTACATTCGCAACACGTATATGAAAAAGATCGAGCTGGAAATCGTCGCACTCTCCCACTCCATCGCCCAGACCCATTCTTATGCAATCGTCTTGGGTGAAGTCAATGGGTTACGTAGGCTTCCCATTGTCATAGGAGGGTTCGAAGCCCAGGCCATTGCGGTCGCATTGGAAAGAATGCAACCCAGCCGTCCACTCACGCACGACCTCATGAAAAATTTCATGCTGGCTTTTAATATTGAGCTTCATGAAGTGATCATCAGCGACCTCCAGGAGGGCATTTTCTTTTCCCGACTGGTATGCAGCAACGAGCAAGATACGGTGGAAATAGATTCCCGCACGTCGGATGCCCTGGCACTGGCAGTGCGGTTTGGGTGTCCCATATACACATTTGAGAATATCCTTGAAAATGCAGGCATGTTGCTTGAGGATACCGGCACGAAGAAAAAAGGATCCAAAGTGAAACCACAAGTACAGGCTGAAGAGCCCGGTACCAGGGAAGATCTGCATTCCATGCCACTCGAAGACCTGAACACACTCCTGAATGAAGTCCTGGAGCAGGAAGACTATCTACGGGCCATCTCCATACGGGATGAGATAAAGCGCCGTACGAATAAATAGTCACGATGGTTGTTTTCCCCAATGCCAAAATCAATTTAGGCCTGAACATTATCAGAAAAAGGGCGGATGGATACCACGACCTTGAAACATCCTTCTATCCTATCGGCATCAGGGATGCGTTGGAGATATTACCCATCGATGACCCTAACGAGGATACAACAGGAGTGACGCTTATCTCCACCGGAATCCCTGTCGATGGTGAGGCGGAGAAAAACATCTGTACGAAAGCCTGGCACCTGATCCGAAAGGACTTCCCGCATCTTCCCCCGATACATTTGCATCTGCACAAAGCCATCCCGACCGGCGCGGGCCTGGGTGGCGGATCCGCTGATGGGGCGTTCACCTTGCGGTCACTGAACAGTCTGTTCATGCTAGGAATCGATGACCATACACTTGCGAAATATGCCCTTGAACTCGGCAGTGATTGTCCGTTCTTCCTCCTGAACCTTCCTTGCTTCGCAAGTGGTCGCGGGGAAAAGATGACGACTTCCGGACTGGATCTATCGGATTATTCACTTCTGGTCATCCATCCCGGTATTCACGTGAGTACTGCCGAAGCGTTCAGGGGAGTGCAGCCATCCATGCCGGCCCGTCATATACCAGACATCCTTTCAATGCCTTTGGAACAGTGGCGGGAGACGCTTGTGAATGATTTCGAACGGACCGTATTCCCTCAGTTCCCGGAGATCGAAACCATAAGGGACTTGCTTTATGATGCGGGCGCACTCTATTCCTCCATGTCTGGAAGCGGCTCTTCCGTATTTGGCATTTTTCAGAAGCATGCCATCCCGGAGATCTCGTTTCCGGAACATTATATCGTCCACCGGCAGGAATCCCTGAAACCCGCCTATTGATTTTTTTCGTTACTTTGCAATTGATGCATCCACAGAGCACATATAATGTTTCCATCCTGGGCTCAAACCTCGATCTGCTCAATCACTAACGGAGTAGTGTACCCTTAGTTGTCAATCCTTATAACAGATCATCTTTCACTGAATTCAATTTCATGCAGATCCAAGCGCAGGCGTTTTCAAAAACGCAGCAAGCCATTCATTTAGAAGAGAAATACGGAGCCCATAATTATCATCCCATTCCCGTGGTCCTTGACAGGGGTGATGGGGTATATGTTTGGGATGTGGAAGGCAAACGGTACTTCGACTTTCTGAGCGGGTACTCCGCCGTCAATCAAGGTCATTGTCATCCGAAGATCGTGCGGTCGCTGATCGATCAGGCGGGCAAGCTGACCTTGACATCAAGAGCTTTCCACAGCAGCCTGCTTGGAGAATATGAACGATACATCACGCAACTATTCGGGTACGACAAGGTTCTTCCGATGAACACCGGTGTGGAAGCGGTGGAGACGGCCATTAAGCTTGCCCGTCGATGGGGATATGATGTCAAAGGCATCCCCGACAAAGAGGCGAAGATCATCGTTTGTGACCATAATTTCCATGGGCGCACGAGTACGGTGATCTCATTCAGCACCGATCCTTCTTCATACGATCGATTTGGTCCGTACATGCCCGGATTCATCAACATTCCATACAATGATATTGACGCTTTGAAAGCCGCCTTGAACGACCCGCATGTCGCCGGTTTCTTGGTGGAACCGATACAGGGAGAGGCCGGTGTGGTGGTCCCTGATGAAGGATATCTTTCCATGGCCAAGCGTCATTGTGCGGGTGCCGGAGTGCTGTTCATTGCAGATGAGGTGCAGACCGGTTTGTGCAGAACCGGACGCATGTTGTGTTGCGACCATGAAAATGTGCGTCCAGATATCCTAATACTGGGTAAAGCCCTCAGCGGAGGCACTTTACCGGTGAGTGCAGTCCTTGCGGATGATCCAGTGATGATGACCATCCATCCGGGGGAACATGGGTCCACCTACGGAGGTAACCCATTGGCCTGTCGCGTGGCCATTGCGGCCCTTCAAGTGCTTTTAGAAGAGGACTTATCAGGCAATGCCGACAAGATGGGACGATTGTTCCGTGACCGGCTGAGAGCATTGAGATCCCCTCATATCGGGTCTGTAAGGGGTAAGGGACTGCTGAATGCGATCGTGATAAAGCATTCGGACCCCGAAGCCGCGTGGATACTTTGCATGGAGCTCAAGGATAACGGACTCCTGGCAAAACCCACACATGGTGATAAGATCCGGTTCGCACCACCATTGGTGATCACGGAGGCCGGCATTGAAGAATCCATCGGCATCATAAGGGATAGTTTATCCGTGTTGGACCAGGATCATTCATGATCCGCCATCGCCGGAGAGGTGCTTTTTTTCTTACCTTCGCAAACCAACGCAACGTAAGATGAGTGAAGAAAAGTCCCTTAATTTCCTGGAAGAGATTGTGGAAGATGACCTTAAAAACGGACGCCATAAGACCATACATACCCGTTTCCCGCCCGAGCCCAACGGCTATCTGCATATCGGCCATGCAAAAAGCATCTGCCTGAATTTCGGCCTTGCCGATGACTATGGTGGCAGTACCAACCTTCGTTTCGATGACACTAATCCCGTGACAGAAGAAACAGAATACGTTGAATCCATAAAAGCGGACCTGCGTTGGCTGGGTTTCAAATGGGACCGGGAATGTTTTGCTTCTGATTACTTCGAGCAACTATATGCTTTCGCCCTTATGTTGATCGATAAAGGCCTTGCCTATGTGGATGACCTGAGTGCGGAAGAGATTGCAGCATCCAAAGGGACACCGACCCTGCCGGGCAAGGAAAGTCCCAACAGGAATCGTTCTGTTGAGGAAAATATCACGCTGTTCAATGCGATGCGTGCGGGCCACTATAAGGACGGGGAAAAAGTTTTGAGGGCAAAGATCGACATGTCATCCCCCAATATGCACATGCGTGATCCCATCATGTACCGAATTCGACATGTGGATCATCACCGGACAGGTGATACCTGGTGCATCTATCCCATGTATGATTTCGCACATGGCCAGTCTGATTCCATCGAACAGATCACCCATTCCATCTGTACACTTGAATTCGAGGTGCACAGGCCACTCTACAACTGGTACATCGAGCAGCTGGGTATTTTCCCATCCCGCCAGTTCGAATTCGCACGGTTGAACATGACATACACGGTGATGAGTAAACGAAAACTCCTGCAGCTTGTGCAAGAGCACTTTGTGGATGCCTGGGATGACCCGCGTATGCCGACCCTTTCGGGCATGCGCAGGAGAGGATACACGCCACTCGCCATTCGGAATTTCTGCGATCGTATAGGTGTGCAACGCAGGGAGAATATCATTGATTTCGGTCTACTGGAGTTTTGTGTCAGGGAAGACCTGAACAGATCCGCACAAAGGCGTATGGTCGTTCTTGATCCGTTGAAACTGGTCATCACGAATTATGCCGAAGGACAGTCGGAGGAGCTCGATGCTGAGAACAATCCTGAAGCGGAACATTTGGGTGGATACCGGAAGCTTCCATTCACCCGTGAACTATGGATCGAGCGGGAAGACTTCATGGAAGTGCCGGCGAAAAAATGGTTCAGGCTTGCCCCGGGCGCAGTAGTCAGGCTCAAGAATGCTTATATCATCCGGTGCGAATCTTTCAGTAAGGATGGCAACGGGAATATCATAGAAATTCAGTGCAGCTATTTTCCTGAAAGCCGCAGTGGGAATGATACATCCGGCATACAGGTGAAAGGGACCATCCATTGGGTATCAGCCCCTACAGCTGTTGCTGCCGAAGTGCGGTTGTACGACCGGCTCTTCATGGTCGAGGATCCATCTGCGGAGGATGACTTCCGGGATCATATCAATCCCGACTCCCTGCAAACCATCACGAATGCATGGATGGAACCTTCACTAGCAGCAGCAAAAACCGGTGAGCAATTCCAGTTCATCAGGAAGGGCTATTTCACGATGGATGAAAAGTCATCTTCAGCCGGTAAGGTCATCTTCAACAGGACTGTCACCCTCAAAGACGCATGGGCGAAGGAAGCCCGAAAGGCTTAAGCGTTTCCGGATTTTTCATCGCGTACGGTCTTATCCTGCGAAGTGTTTCCGAAGTAGGATTTTCCCTCGGGAAACATGGTTGTCAACATCAGGATACCCACGGATAGCAGCATAAGGTAAAGTCCGTATTGTTTTTCCGGACAGTACCCCCTGTAACAGGATCCATACATGAGGAAAGTCTTTATGGCATATGCAAGGTTCACACCGGCAAAGAAAAGCGACGCACGTTTAAGCCATAATATCGGAATGAATGAGATGATCGTGGTCAAGCCCCCCAGGAGAAGCAGGAATTTAGCGGGTTTTCCGTAACTGTTTTTTTCTGAGAAAAACCCCGTGAACGCCTTACCCAGATCAGCATGATATGTCCACGGAAGGAAGCATGCCACCATCAGCGTGATAAAGGCCAGAAGGGCCATCCATTTGGAATATCTTGAGACCATAAAAATAGAAAAGCGAAGGAAATGTGACCCTTCGCTCTTTGAGGTACCGAGCAGATTCGAACTGCTGTAGGAGGTTTTGCAGACCTCTGCCTAGCCACTCGGCCACGGTACCATGTGCTCACAGGTAAATCTGCGGTTGAAAGCATATCACCTTGAGAGCAGTGCAAAAATAGTAATTTTGCGCGGATAACTTCCATCGAAGGGATGTTTTTATCTTCATCGATCAAATAAACAGCTGAGCGATCCTTAAAAAATGATGCTACCCATTGCCGAATCTGAACTGATCATTAACGAACGCGGAGCGGTCTATCATCTTGACCTACGACCGGAGGAACTTGCGGATACCATCATCACCGTCGGGGACCCTGACAGGGTTGAACAGGTCAGCCAGTATTTCGATCATATCGAACACCGACAGCAGCACAGGGAGTTCATTTCCCGAACAGGCACCATCGGAAAAAAACGGATCACCGTCATTTCTTCAGGCATCGGCCCCGACAATATCGATATTGTACTGAACGAAATCGACGCCCTTGCAAACATCGACCTTGAGACCCGTACGATCCGGGAAAGTCATCGTAGGTTGGACATTATCCGGGTGGGTACATCCGGCTCTTTACAGAAAGACGTACCGGTCGATTCGTTTGTCGCGAGTACACATGGTTTGGGTATCGATAACCTCATGCATTTTTACAGACCGGAATACAACGAGGAAGAACGACAGATCCGTCAAGCTTTTGTGACCTTCACGCAGATGCATAACCATGCCTCGGAACCCTATGTCTGCAGCGGTAGCCCCGCGTTATTGAAGCATTTCATAGGTGGGTTCACCCATGGGATCACCGTGACCTGTCCGGGTTTTTATGGCCCTCAAGGCAGGGTCTTACGGCTTGGCCTGGCGCTTCCCGACCTCAATGATCAACTCACCGGATTCCGCTTCGGAAGACACAGGATCACCAATTTCGAGATGGAAACCTCGGCGATATATGGTCTCGGAAAACTATTGGGACATCGAACCCTTTCGCTGAGTGCGATCGTTGCCAACCGGGTGGACAAGACGTTTTCGAAAGATCCTGCGGCCACGGTCACAAAGCTTATCAGGGACACCCTCAGCAACCTTGTTAAAGATGCCTGACTTTTCATGTCAAGTATTGATGAGAAGAAAATAACCCATAATTTTGCGCCGCAACAGAATCCTGTGGCCCATAAATTCCACCGGACTGTATCAATATGACCATACAGTTTTACAAATACCATGGAAACGGCAACGACTTCATCATCATTGACAACCGCGAAGGCCGAATAGGCGAATTGGGCAGGGAAAAGATCAACCGATTGTGTCATCGTCGCTTCGGCATCGGTGCGGATGGGTTCATGCTCCTCGGGCTGCGGGAAGGTTATGACTTTTCCATGAAATATTACAACTCCGATGGTATGGAAGGCAGTATGTGCGG
>JBIKIB010000327.1:0-4553 GCA_044361845.1 Chitinophagaceae bacterium
AGCGCCCGTGATGCTCATCGCCGCGGTGTTGCCCACCTTGCCCAGCTGCAGACCATTGCTGGTCACCGTCAGATTGCTGACCGGGTAGCTGATGGCCGAGGCGAAGCTGGTGCCGGTGGGCATGTACTTGAACAGGCCGGTTGTCGTGACCGTTCGGCTTCCGGTTATCGCGAGTGGATCTCTCGAATAGATCGAGATGTCGTCTGAGGTGGTCGTCGAAAGATTTCCACCCAGGGTCACCGTGCCACCGAACAAACTAAGCGGGCCAGCTGCCGTTACATTACTGTTCAACGTGATGTTCGCCGTATTTCCCAGTTTGCCAACCGTCAACCCACCAATGCTGGAAGACACCGTAAAGCCAGTTATGGGATAATTTACAGCACTGGTAAAACTGGCCGAAAAAGGCTCAATGACCAATGCTCCCGCTCCGCTAAACCCGCTGCTTCCGGATGTCGGCGCATTACGCTGCATGACCAGGGTACCGGCATTGATCGTGGTTGATCCTGTATAAGTACTGGCGCCTGTCATCGTCAATGTACCGGCGCCGGACTTGGTCAGTGTTCCGCTTCCACTAATGACACCGGTGTATGTCAGTGCATCGCTGCGGTCGAAGGTCAACGTGCCGTAATTTTGAATATTGCCAGAGATTGATCCACTGGTCCCACCATCACCAACAGTCATTGACTTACCACCATCGATAATGGTCGTTCCGCTAAAGGTATTGGAGCCTGTCAGCGTGACGGCTTCTCCTCGCTGGATCGTCACTCCCCCACTTGATATGCTGCCGGATAACGTTAAGGCGCTGCTGGCATTAATGGAAAATAAACCACTGTTTGCAATTGCAGCAGGCAGGGTTGAACCGGTGATCCCGAATGCGCCGATCGAATTTTTAGAGACAATATTACTACCGTCATTTACACTGAGACTGGAGGAGAGGGTTGTGATCGTTCCGGTGAGCGATAACGCACCCGTGAAATATACCATTCCGGACATGGTGATATCCCTGATGCCAGCACCGGCTCCTGTGTTGGTGGTTGCTAACGCAACTCCTGTGCCTCCTGTCGAGTTATTCAGCCCTATTTTTGAGCCATCTATCGTACACGCCCCGGTCCCATACACGGTCGTGTTCACCTTGATCTGGACATTGGTTGCTGATTGTTCCACCAAAGCAAACACACAAACAGTATTTCCGGCATCCAGGTTTCTCTGTTGGAATTGCACATACCCTTTGTTTGCGACCGGATCGAATAACTTGAAATTTGCCCCTGACAGGATCACACCGCCCCCCGTTTTGCAACTCGCACCGAATTGAGTGGCGCCCGTGATCCTTTGCATAACATCCAGCACATTGCTATTGGATTCGATGGTTGTAGCCGTAGCGTTCACTGTAGCCAATTTGATGGTATCCACACTCAGGAAGTCAATACCTCCAGTACCTGAAATATCATTGGGGAAATCCACCTTAAGTGCTGTTCGGAAGGTAAGTTTTGCACCTGACTGTACCTCCACATCCGATGCGGAGGCAAGATTCCCCCCCGTTGATGTGATATTCAACTGCAGCGAACCTCCTGAAATCGTTGTCGCACCGGTATACGTCTGATTTTTATCCAACGTCAAACTACCAACCCCGGCTTTGGTCAGAGAACTCAACGTGCCACTGACGACCCCACTGTACGTTGAAGCCAGTGAAATGTTGATCGTGGCTGTACGGCCTCCTGCGATCACCATGTTGCCACTCCCCGAAATGGTAGTCCCGTTCAGGTTCACATTTCCATTGGTGGTGTTCGTGGTGGTGATACTTCCCGTCATCGTGATTGCTCCTCCATAGGCCGTCACGGCGTATGAAACGGATATGTTTGACGCGAAGGTGATCGCCGTTGTGTTGCCGCTTTTGCCCAGCTGCAGTTCAGTGATGTTAGAGAATGCCAAGTTGGATATCGGATAGGAGGTAGTAGCACTGAAACTCGTGCTTCGGGGCATGTATCTGAAACTGCCCGTGGTCGTCATGGTACGGCTAGCCGATAAACCGGCAAGTGCCGCGTCCGAATAGATACTGATATCACTACCGCCCGTGCTGCTGAGATTCGCGCCCAAGGAGATGGTTCCTCCATAAACTGTCAGGGAGCCATTGACTGAAACCGCTGCACTGAATGTGATATTTCCTGTATTTGTCGAACTTCCGATGGTAAGTCCGCTGCCTGCAGTGGAAGAAGTGATGGCCGTACTGACCGTCACTGCAAAAGTGGTCGTATTTCCCACAATGCTCAGGGAACCGCTGCCCAATGCCGTTGTGATCGCAGATACATTTACCGTGGAATTCGCGGTCACGGTCAAAGTACCGGAACTGATCGACCAGCCCGAACCGGAACTGGTTCCCGTAGAGATCGTCAAGGTCTGACCGGCAACAGAACCCATGAACAAAACGGAAGCCAGCAGCGTGAATACTGACTTGCAAACTTGTGAAAAACAGTTACTCATTTTCATGTGCATTTGATCTATCAATAGATGGCGGAGCAAAGGATGAAACCCCTCATGCATCCGCACCATCTGAATTCAGGGTAAATGATAAACAACTACCGAAGCACCGAGACATATAAGCCCGTATCATTTTTCGTCATTCTCGGAATCACTAAAAAAAGGCGATTTCGAAGAATTGCGACAACGATTCGATACAAAAACCGACATCCAAGCCACTTCAAAAGGTCATCGAACGAAGGCTTCGCAGGTACTCGCCCGGTATGTCCCGTCACCTCGCGGAAGCTCATAACGAAGGAGCTGAGGTTGGAGAACCGCAACTCCATGCCGATCCGCATACGGGAAGGTCGCCTAATGCTTACACCGCTAAAATCGCCCAGATGATGTCACTTTCCATCCAATAGCACCTCAATCCATGTATGAAAACTCAGAATTCATACAAAAAAGGTTCTTTCGGAGAAAATGCGACAATGAAATTCGACAAATGAAGGCGCCCCCTTCAATGCTGGAGTGAAACAAAAGATTGATGATACGCTCAAGGCAGAAATACCTGTCAACTCCCGGAAGGCGATGATGTAGGAGCTGCGACTGGAGAATCCGGATTATATACCGGGTGATTAATTCACAGGTTCACCTGACCCGGCAGTCTTGGAACCGGAAAGCGCCGCGTTCTCCGACAGGAGGTACGTTGTTTGTAAGATGAGGGTTCAGGGACGTATGACGGTTTTCCCGATCATCACCTTTTCCACAGACTTCCGATCCAGCAACTCCGGTCGTTTTCCACCTTCGTTGAAAAGCTTCGCCTGATCATCATAGTAAGGACTCATGAAGTACCCTGATTGTCCCGTAGGATTTATACTGTGACGCTGCGACAGATCCCCGAAGTCGATGATCCGGCGAAGGGCCGGACCGCTGACGACTTTATAGATGCCTGTGGAGTCGAGGGGGAAGTCAAGGTTGTTGATGGTTTCCTGCCCTCCCGGGACCGGGAATGGTCCAACATTGAAAAATCTACCGACCAATGGCAAGACTCCGAGCGGATGCTTGTGTTCGATGACATGCACATGCTTCCATTGCCAGGCACTGGTGTCCTTTCCGAGTTGCCTGCCAAGATCTGCGGCGGCCTTGTTGAAAGCCTGGGTGACGATCTGAGTGCGCGTCTCCACTTGTGTGGTTGACTTATCATCCCACCATCCGGAACGATCATTCCGGAATAATGCGGAGGTGTTCCGCTTCAAGCCCAGCGTGTGGCTGAACGATCTGAAATCCTCATGGCCAAGTTCATCCAGGAGCATATCTCGATAGAGATGATAGAGCAGCCTGTAGTAGACTGTCGGCCCGATATCTTCCAGTCCGTGACGCCCATCCCAGCGGACGAGGATTTCAAGGATTCGATTAGCCTCCGCCGTTAGTTTGGTTTTGTCGGTGGCAGGGAGAAGGGATGCGATGACCTCGGGGTTGGTCGTACTGGTGATATCGTTGATCACGGTCCGGAGCGATTCCTCCGTCCAGTCATCCTTGTCATTGTAAAGCAATTCTTCGATTCTCCGGGCACGGTTTGAAGGCACATAATATCCGGCCACGCTTCCTGAGCCCATATCCTCCGGCTGGTTATTCGCAGTGTAGATGACACCGCTGGCCGGATTGAGCATTTGAGGATTGCGACTGAAGGGCAGCCAACCCGTGGGATCATCAGCACCGGTACTTCCGTCGAGGATGAGGTTCGGATTCACATGCGCAGGCCTGACCGGTAATTTTCCGGCAGCCCACCAGGCAATATTCCCGGCAGTGTCAGCCCACATGATATTCAGCCCCGGGGAAGTGAGCAGTTCGACCGCCATTGCGGCTTCTGAAGCGACGGATGCATGCGAAAGGTCGTAAAAAAGCTGAAGATGTGTGGATGGGAACCGGTCGCGTACCCACCACATGGCAATGGGTTCCTTGATATCCCGTATACCATCGAAAGCACCGTTCATGATGTAACCATGCCGCGACATCTTCACGTCGATCGACACATCTTTCCCTCCTTTCACCCTGATCGTCTCCTTGCGGATCTTCAGATCCTCCCAATGGTCCTT
>JBIKIB010000328.1:0-4551 GCA_044361845.1 Chitinophagaceae bacterium
GGTTCCAGTACAAGGTGGTACGGATATCGGTTTCCGGACCATCACCCGGGGTTTCGTACTGTGGATTATAGAATTCCTTGAAGCTCGTATAACCTGCCAGCAGGGTTGAATACATGCCTTTGCTGCTCGTGCCGCTGCTTTTTTGGTCACCTCCTTTTTTCGTGTAGATCGCTACGGCACCCCCACTGCCACCACCCATCGATCCGAAGAAAGGCGGGCGGAAGACCTTCACCATGGCGATATCACTGATATTCATGTTCTGGATCATGCCGGCATCCGACCGGATCTGGTCAAGGAACAGGTCGGTCTGCGAACCCCTCCAGGTAAGCGTGATATTTCCTCCGTTCCTATTCACCTGTAATCCCGGGACCCTGCCTTGCAGATAGGTGAATATATCAAACCCGGAATTCGCAAACGGATCGTTCACCAGGTCGAAGAGGTATGCATCACCACCTGCGAACATGCCGGATGAATATTTTTGGTCCAGCACTTCCTCCTTTGGCTTTGCCGTTGTTTTAATGATCACTTCCTGTAAGGTCTTGTATGCACTCCGTTTTTTCCAGTCTTCCTGCAGCTGAAGGAATTTCACCATCCTGGCCCTCGACAAGCTGTCATTCCATAGGATCGCCTTCTCTTGTTCGGTGTATTGCAATTCTTTGGTTGTGCTACTCAAAAGGCCATTGTCGAATTGCATTTGTACCTGTCCGCTCAATCGGGCATTATTGCTGAAACTATAGTAGATCCTTGCGGTATCATAAAAGTACAGTGACTTGTTCTCGAACATCCCCTCCTTGGAGAGAGGTTCGAAGGAGAAGTTCTTGCTGCTGTCTTTTTGCTGGATGATGAGGTTCAGCGTCAGCGGGTTGGTACTAACATACTTCAGGCCGTAAGCTTTGCCCGCGACTTTCATGTAGTCGGTCTCAGGCTGGTATCGAACAGTGGGTAAGACGCCGCTTCTGAGTTTCTCCCAGTTGAATCTTCTCCATCCGTGGGTGAGCATCACCAGGTCGAGATTGGCGGTCACTTCATCGGAGTCGCTCGACAGGTAGTATCCTGGATTGTGGATCCGCCCTTTGATCTCATGGCTTAGCAGCAGGTCAGAATAAATGGTATGGGCAGACGATGAAGTTGCGATCGAGGCATCCGTAACGGACACCGACATATTCGTGAGGCTGGTATCCGAGACATATACGTCGAAAACGTTCTTACCCCTCTTGGTAAGGGTTACAAGTTGTGGGATCAGCTTTGCCCCAAATTCATGGTTTCTGTTATTGACGAACACGATCCTTTCCGCAACCGGGATCCAGTCGGCATCGAAAATGGTGCATTGCATGACGCCCGTTTTCAGTTCAGCGATGGGGATATTCGCGCGAAGGATTTTCCTGGTGGAAAGGTCAATATCCGCCTTGAAGAGCAGCTGCCTGTCCATATGCACCAACAATATCAATTTCCTGAGATTTTCAGGGACAGTCTCAGTTCTTTCGATCTTCAGGGTTGCGAAATCATTGTTCGTGCTGACGAAAAGTGTGACCGATTCCTTTCTCGCTTCCGGCAAGGTCAATGTTCCCGTATCTCCGGAGGGGGCCGACCATTTGATCATATATCGCTCACCTGGCATGGGCTGCAGCGAGAAACTACCCATGCCATCATGCCTGACTTTAATAGTGTCGAGCGTGGTACGGGTATTATTCATCAACAATCCTTTTATCGCTACCGGCATGCCGCGGGCATCCGTGGCTTTGAAAGCGACGCGGCTCCTCAGCCCGGTGACGAGGTCGCCCCCTTCGGGAAAGATCGTGAGGATCGTCTTAGGGGTTGCTGTTTCAGGGCGGGGGGAGGTTATGTTGTTGTTGATGAGCAGATCCCTGGCGTAATATGAATCCGGGTCTTCGTTCAGTGACCATCTTGTATATACCCTTATCCGGATGAAGTTTCCGGTGTAATCGGCCGGGAGCTCAAAGGAACCTTTTGAGGTGGATGCGAACAATGGGGAAGCGGTTCGCCTGATCATCTTCCCCGCCTGGTCGAACCATTCCACATACACATTCTTGCTGAGTGACGTGAGCCCTTCACTATCAAGGATATATATCTTGTACCAGATCGTTTCCTCCCTGTTATATGCGGATTTGTCGAAGTGGACATGTATTTTCTCCACGGGCAACGAATCGGCATAAACGTTCATCATCGAGTCGATCTGCTGGCAAAACGCAAAAAGAGGGACTGTTGTCGTCAGAAAAATCAATAGGATCTTAGGTAGCCGGAGCCGCATGTGTCAATCTTTGATGTGCTAAGGTATGCAACTGAGATGATACAAGGCGCTGGTCGTTGCAGATGTCCCGGACTGATTCAATCCATACCCCCGCATCCTTGGGAGGGTATGTGTCAGGTGATATCTATTCAACTGAATGGATGCCAGGATATTCGGAGGCTTCCGTTGGATTTTGTGAAAATAAATATAAAAATGAGCGGAATTAACTCATGAATGTAAGTTATATACGATAATTTCAATGTACTCCATGAATCAGCTAACTGCTAAATACCTATCGGGAGATCCATCCGCCACTTCCGATATTTACCGGGACCTTCAGCCAAAGCTCCTGCTCACGGCATATTACTATTGCCGAAGCAAAGAGACTGCAAGGGATATCGTGCATGATGTATTTGAAAAACTGATAAGGCTTCCGTTGGAAAAAAGAGCGGAATATTTTGATTCTTCTGATGGCAATATAGAAGCATGGCTGTATGTTGCCGTCAGGCATAAAGCCATGGATCACCGAAAAATATCCGTCAACAGGGAGAAAATAGATCTCTCGATTCGTTTTGTTTCTAAGTCGGATACGGTCAACAATGTTTTTGAACGGATTTCTAAAGCGGATCTGCTCAGGATGCTCGAACATCTTCAGCCACGTCAAAAGGAAATCCTAAATTTGCACATCAGTGGTTATAAGAACGAAGAGATCGCTGAAAAGCTTGACCTTACTTACAATACCGTTAAAAATAATATTTATGAAGCCCGCCAACGACTCCGAAAGCTTTGGACAGTCTTCATGGAATGATCCATCCTCATGTCTCCAGAAAATCCCATGATCGCCCCGCCCTCGATCGATGAAATCATCGAAGCCGCCCAACCAGGCGCATCGGCCGATCTTAGAAAGTCAATTTTACAGAGATTACGAACATCCAATGATATCGCGGATGAAGCGGTGGCAGGGGCCCGTGATTTTCTGGATGATCATGGCCATGATTTCGAAGCACTTCATGCATTCCTCCAACCGTTTGATATCATAGAAAAACCCCGATCGGGCCAGTCCATTTGGAGGAGGCTTGCCCCCACAATGGCAGCCGCCAGTATCCTGCTGATGCTCACGGTTTCGGGATGGTGGTACTTTCTGCGCACTGACAAGAAAGCGATCGTCAATACACTACTGTTTCATGAGCCTGGTCTTCCTGTCTTTGCTTCCCTGAACGGGGATCGTGATTTCCATGAGATGATGTCGGATTTTAGACTGGGTGATGTGACCGCAGGATTGTCGCATTTTCATAGCCTCAAAGCAAAATACCCCGACAGTGATACATTGGCATATTTCGGTGGATGGTTTCATTATATGTTGGCAGACTACGATTCCGCGGCTTATGAATTCTCCAGTTTGTCGGGGGACGCATCGATTTATCAGCAAAAAGCCGAACTGATGCGTGCAGCGTCATTGGTGCTTGGCAATCGATTGGAAGAATCCCGGTCCCTGCTCGACAGCATCATCTCGGATACCGGACACCCTTTCCGGAAGACTGCCCTGGATATGAAAGATCATCGGGTGCTGTGGAAGCGGCCCCTTTTCTGATATATCCAAATGCCGGTTGCCATCACAATGACACCTGCAAGCATGAAGGCCCAGATCATTTTATGAGATGTTTTTCTTACCGGAATTTGAATCGGACGATCGTCTCCGATGACCATAAGGCTTCCCCAATACAGTGGATTCCGCTCTTCATCCGTTTTAACACTGAGGAGATAATCATCCTTGGCGGCGGATAATGCATCAGACTTCACCATGCCTTCTGAAAGGTGAATATAGAAACGCTCCAGTATCATTGCTGTGGATCGGTCATCCATCTTCCAATAGGCATAGACGCAACTCTGCGCACCGGCATACGTGAACCAATAGACCAGATTCTTCAGCGGACCACTTTCCAGTTTAGCGAGGCCCCCATTGCAGATGGATAGAACGACCATGCGGGCTTGCGTTTCGGACCGGATGATATCAAACGGCCTAAGTTCAGGTTTATCCCACAGATCCACACTATCGAGCACGATATACTGGTCTGCCCATAATGCCATGTTTGAGAATGCGTGACCGGAGAAATGGATCACATCGGCAGTCCCGGCCCCGAGACGATAGGCAGCCACTGTCGCTTCCCCTTTTTTCGCCCTTGAGAATCCGTGGCGTTCCTGCAATGTCATCGATAGCCTATCCATGAAAGGCAATCTGTAGTGTGGTGTTCCGGAATAATCAGGATTGAAGACAAGATTCACGCGCTTTGTGGTTTGCGGTA
>JBIKIB010000329.1:0-4542 GCA_044361845.1 Chitinophagaceae bacterium
ACCGGCTTGCCCACGAAGAGCGCACTGGCGATGATGGATTCCACACCATTGGCAAGGGCTTCAATACGATTCACGTTCTTGGAAAAATTGAGGCTGGTCGACCAACTGAAATTTTTCGTTTCGATGTTCCGCGTATTCAACATGATCTCAATACCCTTGTTGGAAACCTTTCCGACATTGGTCACCACCGCATTGAAACCGGAAGATGTCGGGAGGGTCTGGTTCAGGATCAGGTCACGTGTATTCCGCTTGTAAAGCTCCACGGTGGCGGCGATCCTGTTCTTCAGGAAGCCCATGTTAAGCCCAAGGTTGAGTTCCTGGCTGCGCTCCCACTTAAGCCCTTTGTTGCCGATCGCTGACGGTGCAAAACCACCGGCGGCCGCTGATCCAAAACTATAGTTCGTGGTGAGCAGACCCGCCTGGGTACTATACGCCGCGACATTCGAGTTGCCCACTTCGCCATAACTGACCCGCAACTTCAGGTCTGAGAAAAGATTGAGTTTACGGATGAATTCCTCATCCCCCGCCTGCCAGGCAACAGCACCGGATGGGAAAAACGCCCAGCGGTTCTCCGGAGATAGCTGCGAAGCACCATCAGCACGACCCGTCAGCGTGATGAGGTATTTTCCATTGAAGGTGTAATTGACCCTGCCCATATATGATTCCAACTGCGTCTGGCTGTAGGAACTTGACGATGTGACGGTCGCACCCGTGCCAAGGTTATACCAAAGCGAGGCAAATGGCAGGTCGACCGCGGCGATCGTGTAGTTCTGGTACGTATTCTTGTAAGCACTCTGCAATGCTGTGGCATTCAGCTTGTGCTTGCCGGCAGTGACATCGTAGCTGAGCTGGTTGTCGAACGTGAAAGTCGACCAGTTGCGTGCTTCGTAGTTCGCCCTTGGCATCCGCGTGAGCTGCGACTTTGAAAGCGTGTTCCGGAACTCCCCATTGCGCTCATCGATCACGGATGCAGAAATGGATGACTTGAAAGTCAACCCCCGTGCAAGCGTGAATTCGGCGAACGCATTCCCCATGGGATTGGAGAAGTCCGTATTGTTCTGGTAAATGCTTGGATCCACATCGATCAGCGGGTTGGGAACCTGATTGTCTTTGATGCCCATCCAAACCGACAAGTCATTCCAGGGACCTATGGCAAGATCATTCCCCTCGCTCGGATTCACAATATCATCGTAATAGATCACGCCGGTTGGCCTCGCCCTGTAAGCAGACCGAAGCACTTCCAATGAACCATTCGGGTTCTTGGAATAGTTGATGTACGCCGTGAATCCCACCCGCAACCAACTGCGCAGGCGACTGTCGACCGCGCCATTGAAAGAAAACTTCTTGAATGTCGTGTGGTCGATATTGCCGTCCTCCTGGATGAATCCACCGGAAAAACGATAGGTCGTACCGGCATTGCCACCGGTCACCGCAACCGTCGTATTGGCGATGGTGCCAGGCTGTGAGACCAGATCGACCCAATCGGTGGTCTTGCCGGAATTGATCCAGTTCAGCTCACTCGCCGTAAAGGACGCGGCCGTCCCGCCATTCAGCACGATATCTTCCGCAGCCATCTTGTAGAACTCCTGCGCCGTCTGCAGCCGCGGAAGATGCGCCGGCCTTTTACTGCCGTAATAACTATCGATCGTCACCTTGGGCTTGCCACTCACACCCTTCTTCGAGGTGATGATAATGACCCCGTTCGCACCACGGGCTCCATAAATTGCCGTGGAAGAGGCGTCCTTCAAGACGTCAATGGATTGTATATCCGCAGGGTTTATGTCGCGCATACGGGCTCCGATCACACCGTCAACCACCACCAACGGCTCCGTAGCACCCGTAATGGTGTTCTGTCCCCGAATGTCGATCTTGTACTCCTGCCCGGGCTTGTTGCTGGCCTTGGTGATGACCACCCCGGTGACCTGACCCTGAAGGGCGGCAGTGGCATTGGATGGATTGGCACGCACAATGTCTCTGGGAGATAAGGAACCGACCGCTCCGGTCAGATCCTTTTTCCTGACCTGGCCATATCCTACCACCACAACATCTTCCAATGCCTTGTCCTGGCTGATGAGCTTGATCCGGAACACGCTGTTGTTTCCAACAGGCACTTCCTGCTCCGCAAAACCAATTGAGTTAATGATAAGCACCGGTCTGACAAGCCCGGATACATCAAGGGTGAAATTACCGTCCGCATCGGTGACGGTACCCCTGGAACTGCCTCTAAGGGTGATGCTTGCGCCTTGCACTGCCACGCCGCTCTCACCCGTTACTGTTCCAGTAACCTTGCTGACCTGAGCCCAGGATAGGGCAGACAGGCAAACAAGCATGACTGTAAGTAAGAATGTCTTTCTCATTTGGGTTGTTTGGGTTAAGAAATCGTTAACTAAGTAAACTTTCGCTGAATATTGACAAAAAATAAAGTGAAAAGGTAAAAAACTTTGGACCAAAAGTCCTGAAAAAAGAAATTAAGAAACGAAATCGATTTCGGTACTATTTATCACGCTGGTGATCCCAGCACTGGATGCCACGGTCATGCCCGAACAAAGCCATCCAGGAAATATTGGTCAGAAAACGTAAGAAAAAAAGCTTTGCAACCGCACATGATCACTTCCTTCGTAGATTCATGCTCATATCCTAAATTACGACAAAAATGCCGCAGTCCTATAAAAGAGAAAAGCCCTCCGGGAAATTTGACGCACTGATCATCGGATCAGGCATGAGCGGCATGGCACTCGCCGCAATGCTTGCAAAAGAAGGAAAACGTTGCCTCATCCTGGAAAGACATTATACACCCGGCGGCTTCACCCACGTCTTCAAAAGACGCGACTATGAATGGGACGTGGGCATACACTATATCGGTGAGGTACACCGGCCCAAATCCATGCTGCGAAAAATATTCGACCATATCACCGACAAACAACTTGATTGGGCGGATATGGGTGACGTGTATGACCGCATCGTGTTCGGCGAACGCAGCTATGATTTCGTGAAAGGGGTGGAACCTTTCCGGGAAAAAATGAAAAGCTATTTCCCCTCCATAGCAGATAAAAAGACGATCGACCAATATATCGCCCTGGTCAGGGAAGCTTCCTCATCCGCACAGGGACTTTTCACCACACGCGCCATGCCTGGTTTGGTCAGGACGATCGCCGGACCATTCCTCACCCGAAAATCCCGGCAATTTTCCGAAAAAACCACCTGGGAGGTACTATCGGATCTCACGAGCAACAAAGAATTGATCGGCCTGCTGACCGCGCAGTTCGGGGACTACGGACTTCCGCCAAAACAGAGCAGTTTTCTCATGCATGCCATGGTCGCAAAACATTACCTCAACGGCGCAGCCTTCCCTGTCGGTGGATCGTCCCGCATATTCGAGACCATCGAGCCGGTGATCAATGCCGCAGGAGGACAGGTGTTCGTCTCCGCTGAAGTGGAACGGATACTCGTCAAACAAGGCAGGGCCATCGGTGTAATCATGACCGATGGCACAGAGATCACAGCACCCCTCGTCGTCAGCAGTGCCGGCGTTCATATCACATACGACCAACTGCTGGCAGGAGAACACTCCTCAAAAAGAACAGGAGAAAAACTGGCGAGGATACCTCCATCCGCAGCCCATCTGTGCCTATACCTCGGACTGAAAGAATCACCCCAGGCACTGGCATTACCAAAAGCGAATTACTGGATATATCCCGACAACCCCGACCATGATGAGAATATCGAAGCATACATGAGCGATCCGGATCATGCACCCCTTCCCATGCTCTATGCATCTTTCCCGGCAGCAAAAGACCCTGACTTTCAAAACCGATATCCCGGGAAAAGTACCATCGAACTGATCACCCTGGGCGACTACAACCGATTTGAACAATGGGAAAAGGAATCCTGGAAGAAACGTGGAGCCGATTATGAAACCCTCAAAGAAAATATGATCATGCGTATGCTGGACCGGTTCTTCGAGATCATGCCCACATTGAAAGGAAAGATCGACCACCAGGAACTATCAACCCCACTTTCGACCAAACACTTTGTGAACTACGCCCATGGAGAAATATATGGCCTCACACACACACCCCAACGATTCAGCAACCATGCCCTGAGTGTGCACACGCCCGTCAAAGGACTCTATCTCACGGGGCAAGACATCGTCAGTTGTGGGATCGGTGGCGCTTTGAGTGCCGCCATGATCACGGCAACAGTGTTGCTGCGAAAAAACATGTTCAGATCATTGACCACGGACTGATGGTTTACAGATACCGAAGCATTATAAAATCCAGGACAAAATGCGGGTCATAGGTGCTGTTTTTTAAGGAGATATCGGAAGCTTTATGATCGTGAAGATCATTTCACGGCGGAGATTTCTGTCATCACCGCCTTGATTTCTTTCAGCAAAAGGGGGAAAGCCGGATCCCTCATCCCACCGTGATCGAATCCCTGCAACTCATGTAGCCTTGTACGGGTATGCCCCACCAGCTTCAACATCCGAAAGAGGTAGGCGTTTTCTTCATACCTGCCATATAACTCCATGTCACGATCCCC
>JBIKIB010000330.1:0-4533 GCA_044361845.1 Chitinophagaceae bacterium
CATTCCGACAAACCTACCTGCAACCGAATATATCCTCATGTCCATGGCACCCAGGGATGATCATCCCCCATTTTACGAAACCTATGTGAAGCTGGTCCCGGAAGTCGACCTGACGCTTGCGATGGAAGGTTCTTTGGTTGCCCTGCGGGCAGACCTGGAACGAATTGATCCCTCGAAGGCTGATTACGCATATGCCCCCGGGAAATGGACTGTCAAGGGTGTGTTGCGTCATGCGATCGATACGGAACGCATTTTCGCGTACAGGGCACTCTGCATCGCCAGAGGGGAGACAAAGCCATTGCCGGGCTTCGATGAGCAACAATACGCTGCCATGGCTGACCTGTCGGGTGTAACCCTGAGATCTCTGAAGGAAGAGATGCTTGCGGTACGCATCTCCACCGGGATGTTGTTCGGATCCTTCTCCGATACCGAGAGGAAGCGCACCGGTACGGCGAACGAAGACAGGATTTCAGTGGAAGCCCTGGGCTATATCCTCATAGGCCACTGGCGGCATCACATGCACATTCTGTCGGATCGTTACGGCATCTGAACGCCTGCATCAAGGTACTAGCGGTCAAGTATAGATGATATTGAAAAAAGAAGCGCCATCACAGGTTTTGTGATGGCGCTTCTTTTTTGGGGAGATGGTCAGTCGCGGGTCGCAAATATGCCCTTTCCTGCCATGTCGTTGATGATGTTGACGGTCTCACTGAGGTAGATATCGCGACTCAGGTTCTTTGTCCATTGCTTTCTTCTTTCGAGTTTATCCTTGTCCTCTTCGAGTTTTTTAAGGTCCTGTGGCAACAGCTCCATGGTCAGTTCTTTTTGCCCCTTACTCACTTCTTCAATTTTTTTCATGGTCTCCCTCATCTTCTTCATCTCCGACCTGTAAGTAGAGATGTTGAGGCTATAATCCCTTTCGCTGGCTTTTTCGAGCAGTACGAGGCTTTCGCGGATGGCATTGAAAGAGGGATTTGCACCGATCCTTTCAGTGCTTGACTGCTGGACCGTTGCGATATCGAAGCCCGGGTTTTGTTTTTGGTAAGCGACTTTTTCGATCTCGTCCCATGGGAGAGCATCCGGATTATCCTTCTCCCGGTATTTCAGATATTCAAACTGGTCTGGGATGACGATATTGGGCACGACGCCTTTTTGTTGTGTGGAGCCGCCGTTGATGCGGTAGAATTTCTGTAGGGTGAGTTTCACCGTTCCCAGCTCGCTATTCCCTGTGTTATTGATGGATGTCGCCCTGTCCAGACCTATATTTCGCTGTACGGTACCCTTGCCATAGGTGGAGGTACTTCCGATGACGACACCGCGGTCGTAGTCCTGGATCGCGGCAGCGAATATCTCTGAGGCGGAGGCGCTGAATTCATTGACCATGACTGCCAGCGGACCATCATAGAGTACGCTTTTATCGCGGTCACGCAGGACAGCCGGGTTACCCTCTCTGTCTTTTACCTGGACGATCGGCCCTTCTGTGATGAAATATCCTGCTATCTGAACAACATCGTACAAGGATCCGCCACCATTATTGCGGAGGTCCATGATGATACCCTCCACTTTTTGTTCTTTCAGCTTCATGATCTCACGCGCCACGTCTTGTGCACTTCTTGCACCGTTGGGCCGTTCCCAGTCAGCGTAGAATTCAGGGAGGAAGATATATCCGATTTTTTTACCCTGCTGGTCGATGACCGCGCTGCGTGCATAGGTTTCATCCAGCACGATCTCATCGCGGATGAGGTTGATGACCTTGATGGAACCATCGGCCTTTTTAAGGGTGATCCGCACTTCTGTTCCTTTCTTACCCCGGATCAGCTTGACAGCATCTTCCACTTCGAAGCCGGCGACATCCACGGCTTCCTCAGCCGCTTGACCCACTTTCAGGATCTGGTCGCCGACAAGCATTTCACCTGACTTCCAGGCAGGCATGCCCGGTACAAGGGTGACGATCTTGATGGCACCATCCTCACTGCGCAGGGATGCACCGATCCCGTAGAATCTGCCACTCATCTGTTCATCGAAAGAACGTTTCTCCAGCGGCGGAAAAAATGTGGTGTGGGGATCCATGCTGGTGGTGATGGTGTTGACGAGCATGTTGAAGCGTTCTTCCTCAGTGAAGCGGACATAGATCCGCTGGAAATTTCGCTCCATGATCGACTTCACTTTATTGCGTGCCTCGAGTTCCAGTTCGGCATCCGTCTTCACTTTGAATCCGTCCTTTCCCTTGTTCTGATCGCGTTGTTCCTGCAGATCGGCATAGCGCTCCAGCGTCAGGAATTTCACACGTTTCCTCCAGGCATCCCTTCGGCTTGCTGCGGATACAGGATAGTCCACATCTTTCGCATCCGGCTTGAAAGATTCATCGATCGTGAAATTGAAGGGTTGCTGCAGCAATTCCTTGTACAATTCCGAAACCTCTTTCAGTCTTTTCAGGTAGACCAGTTCCGCAGCATGGAAGAACTGGATCTGTGCACCATGGAGTTCATCATCGATGCGCAGTTCGTACTTACGCAGTTCTTTGACATCAGACTGCAGGAAGATGTTCTTGTCTTCATCGAGGGATGTGAGGTATTTGGAGAAGATATCCTTGGAGAATGCATCATCGATCTTGCGTGGGCTGAAATGAGCATCCTCAAGGATTTCTGTCACTTCCTGAAAGATCTTCTGGTACTTGTCACCCGGATTCATCAACCCGGAGCTGTTCAGGGTGAATAATAAACCGCCGGTGAGTGCGACCAGGAGAAAAGGAATGGTTCTTTTTGAAAATATCATATCTGCTATTTTTTTAGGAAGCATCTTCAAAATTAAAGGTTTTTAAGCCCATGAGCGAGTTCGGCACGCACGGATTAGCGAAGATTTTGTTAAGAGATGATGAATGGTGTAGAGAAAGGATAAATTGAATACTCCGAAAGCTTGTGAGCGTTATTGTGGAGCGCATTGCGACATGCCGGAATCTTCCGAAAACATCCGGCGAAGGTCTTGCTGAAAAAAGGGCAAAAAAAAGGGAAAGAAGAATTTTCTTTCCCGACAGAGGGAGAATGATGGGGCTCGAACCCACGACCCTCAGAACCACAATCTGATGCTCTAACCAGCTGAGCTACACCCTCCGTGTATTCGTTGACATTGCGAAATTAATCAAAGGAACCGAAACAAAAAATCAGATTTTTTTCCGGCCTTGCGAAATTGTTTCTTTGCATTCCAAAACTAGTGTTATGAACATCTGGCTGATCTCGATCCCGCTGATCTCCGGCTTTATTGGCTGGATCACCAACCTGATGGCCATCAGGATGCTTTTCCATCCCCGGCAACCCATCGTCGTATTGGGATACAGCATCCAGGGTATTTTCCCGAAACGCCAGCAACAATTCGCTCAAAAGCTGGGAAAACTCGTCAGTGAAGAATTGCTTTCTTTCTCTGAGATCGAACAGAAGATCGTCGATCCGGAGAACCTGAAAAAGCTCATGCCCGTCGTGGAATCGCATGTCGATCATTTCCTGCGGGTGAAGCTCCCTGACGTTTTCCCTGTCATTTCGATGTTCATAGGCGACAAGACGATCAGCCAGATGAAGACACACCTGATGAATGAACTGGAAAGCCTGTTTCCGGTGATCATGCAACGATACATGTCGAATCTGCAATCGGAACTCGACCTGGAACGCATCGTGGTGGAAAAAGTTTCCGGGTTTTCCAGCGACAAGCTGGAAGAGATCCTGATGTCGATCATGTCAAAGGAATTCCGTTTCGTGGAGATCCTTGGAGGCGTCCTCGGTTTCCTGATCGGATTGCTGCAAGTGGGTATCACGGTGTGGGTCAAATAAATACAAACGAAAAACGTATCTGTGCCTGTCCCATTAAAACCTGCACACTCTCCCATTCATCGTTTTTAATGACCTTTCAACCCGAAGAATGAACTTTCCACAAGTTTCAGGGTTTGAAGGGCGTCTAACATAAAAATCTTTTAATGAAGAAAGCGATAATCCTGGCATTAAATTTAATAAGCATATATGCCATGGCCCAGATCCCATCGGGAATGGGAAACAGAGGCGGCGGGAACATGCAGAACATGAACATGGGTAGGTTCTATGGCAGGATCCTGGACAAGAACACCAACAGATCGGTTGATGCGGCATCTATTCAATTGATACAGAACCGTATGGACACGGTCACTAAAAAAAGAAAAGATGTGGTGGTCTCCGGACAATTGACCCGATCCAATGGAGAATTCAGCCTGGAGGGTCTTCCGGTCATGGGACAGTTCAAGTTGAAAATATCCGCGATCGGGTATCTTCCATTTGAAATGCCCGTGAAGTTCGAGCTGACGATGGGTGGTGATATGAGCCAGATGATGAACAAGGTCGATAAGGATCTTGGGGACCTGACACTCGAAATCGACAGCAAACAACTGGAAGAGGTGAAGGTCGTGGGATCCAAACCTTTCATGCAGATGGGTGTCGACCGCAGGATCTTCAATGTTGAAAAAAGCCTTGTTTCCACCGGACAGACAGCTACGGAGCTGATGCGCAACATCCC
>JBIKIB010000051.1:0-14711 GCA_044361845.1 Chitinophagaceae bacterium
AGGATGGTCCGCATCAGTCTGTTGCCGATATAGCCCGTAGCGCCTGTCAGGAAGATCTTCATATCTTTTGCTTTATGTGGCGGATGGAATGGATGGCGAAGGGTATCTCATAGGCAAGCGTCAGCGCCAGGTGCACGATCGCTGCAGGCCAGAAGGAGCTGTAGTAGAATGCCATAGCGCAGAGTATCAGGCCAAATAAGATAGAGCCGTTTGATTCTTTCCGGTCACCCAGGATATGTGCGAAGTAGTAGAGTGCAATGTTCACCGGTATCGCGATGTAGACACTGAACAGCGCCATTGTTGCAAAGAACAGGACCCCGCGAAAAAAAAGTTCGTACAGGATGATGAAGATCGTCCTTACCGGAAAATAAATATACCATGTGAGCGGTGATGGTCTATCCGGGGGCGTCATCATCCTGATCTGTTTGCGTGCGCTCAGGATGCCTATCGCGGCAGTGGCGCATGATAGGATGGCGATCGGCCAAAGGGGCAGCCCTTGGGGCATCTGAAGCATCTCGCTTTGTTGTCCGTTGGCATTGACGCGAACTTGCCATATCGTACCGGCCCCGATGAATATAAGGATCCCGCAGATCTGCAGGATCAGGTTGGCTTTCCTTCCTGTCGCATCCGGTGCACTGGTGAAATGCAGTCCGCCCTTTTTCCAGGCAAGGAATTGTAATGCTGCGAAACAGAGGTAGGCGATGATGGCGGATATGAGTATGTGTGTTGCGGAGTTCGTTTGCATCGGTTCATTTTTTTTCGAAAGTATGCAAAGCTTTCAGGCATGCCTTGCGACCGGTCTCAATGAGTTCCGGTGCTCGGTGGAATTCGAAAGTGGTACAGGTATCCCTTGGGATGTCGATCAGGATCTCGGGACGGTGTTTTTCGATCATGAGTTCTATGAGGCGGTCCTGCGTCATGTGGTAGGAATAGAGCAGGATGTCTGTCAGTGGTTTCGGGTTCCCGAGTGTCTTCCGCTTCGACAATTCAAATTTCATATTTATTTTAAGCCAATGGCTGACATCCCGGATGATCCTGGCCTCTTCGATTTCCTTGTCCTTGTCATTCTTCGTATTGCGTGGCTTTGCATTTAGGTTGACCGCCACGGTGATGGCGTCATCCTGTTTGTTCACCGCATTCAATGGCAATGGATTCAGCACGCCTCCATCCACCAGCACGTGGTCGCCTTCTCTGACGGGTGTAAAAACGCCGGGGATGGCGATGGATGCACGAAGCGCACGATACAGGTCACCGGATCTGAACCATTTCTCATTGCGGTTTTCGATATCCGATGCGACGGCGGTGAAAGGTATCCTGAAATCCTCAATATGCGGCACTTTGATGAATTTCTGGAGGATCTGGAAGATCCTGTCGCCTTTGACGAATCCCTGTCGGTCGAGGGTGAGGTCAAAGAGGCCATAGATCCTTGACTTTGTCATACTCAGCATCCAGTCCTTGTACTCCTGATGAAAGCCTGCGGCATGCATTCCTCCCACAACGGCACCCATCGAGCATCCGGCCGTGCTGATGATCTCATAACCATTCGCTTCAAGCACGTCTATGACGCCGATGTGCGTGATGCCACGTGCGCCACCACTTCCCAGGACAAGATGTACTTTTTGTTTCGGCATGGGTCAATGGTGGATTTCAATTGATGCTGAAAAGTAAATATAAGCCATATCCGTTCATGCTCATTTACAGGGTTCCATTCACCATGCCTTTCACCCTGGTTGCCATGAGCGATATCGATCGCAATATCTTTTCATTTGCCACCACGGCATTCTCCATCATGAAGCACAGGCGGTCGATGCCTCCAAGCGCTTTGCTGTGGCGTTCGATCTTCTCTGCCACCTCATCCGCTGTTCCTATGAGGAAGGCTCCTGTTGGGCCTGTCTGCGCGTCGTAGTGCCCTCTTGTGATGGGTGACCAGCCACGTTCCCGTCCGATGCGGTTCATATTTTCGTAGTATCCCGGCCAGAAGTCTTCGATGGCTTCTTCCCTTGTCTCTGCCACATATCCGAATGAGTGGAGTCCCACGCGCATTTTTTCTTCCGGATGTCCGGCCTTTATCCATGCATCCCGGTACATGTCGACAAGCGGTCGGAATCGGTGTGTCTCTCCTCCGATCACGGCGACCATCAGGGGCAGACCAAGCCTGCCGGCACGTGCAAAGGATGCAGGGGTGCCGCCCACACCGATCCAAATGGGGAGTGGGTCCTGCAATGGCCGTGGATATACGGGCAGGTTGTTGATCGCCGGCCGAAACCTACCCTCCCATGTCACGAATTCGTTATCCCTTACCTTCAGCAGCAGGTCGAGCTTTTCGGTGAAGAGTTCATTGTAATCCTCGAGCCGGTAACCGAACAGAGGGAATGCCTCGATGGACGATCCCCTTCCGACGACCATCTCTGCACGGCCTTTAGAGATCAGGTCGAGTGTCGCGAACTGCTGGAACACCCTTACCGGATCTGCCGCACTGAGGACGGTGACGGCACTGGTGAGTCTGATCCTTTGCGTACGCGCAGCGGCCGCCGCCAGGATCAACGTATTCGCAGCGTCAAGCATATCACTCCGGTGGTGTTCGCCGATCCCGAAAACATCCAGTCCTTCCTTATCGGCGAATTCGATACGCCCCAGCAGGTTTTCTATTGAAACTTCACCACTCACTGGCGGTTGGTTGCGTGCGGTGAATAGCGCCGCAAAACTGTCTATGCCGATTTCCATGTGTGTTTTGTTGACGAATGATCAGACCACAAATGTAGTGTGGAAATCAGATTTCTCAGGAAGGGGATGTCATTCAGGAAGAGGAGCTGGATCATCATCGTAATGAAGGATGTTTTTGAACGGATAGCTACTTGGCATGGAAAATGCATGACGCGCAGGATTCAATATGCTCAAGAACAGGATGATTGAAAAGGGCCGATAGGAGAGATGCCGGCTTATGAAGGAATAAATTACACGGCAGGGGGCGGAAACTTGCCTGGTCGATGGATGCGATCTTTCCATGATAAAAAAACATTTTTCTTTTTCATACTTAAGCTTTACCTGATTGATGAATGTTACGATCCGGATGTATTTGCAGGATCATCCTAAAAAGTCATGCAATCGTTCGTGGCTCGGGTAACCCGTTCATTATATTTATTTTTTTAATAGCTGAGCGGCGGCCATAGTACATTAAAATTTGATGACCTTCGTATGATGGACTCAAAGCCATCCATGTTGATCCTCGGTATCGGGAATCCCCTGCGGGGTGATGACGGTATTGGCGCTCATGTATGTGTGCAGCTCGAGGAACTCAATATCCCAGGCATATCGGTACAGACAACCCATCAGTTGCATACGGAATGGATATTCACTTTCCAGCAGTACGATGCGGTGCTCCTGGTCGATGCGTCCCTTTCGGATCATGAGGTCGTCATTCGTCCCATCTCCACTGCAGCGGTATCGTCCTCGAACCTGTCACACCATATGGCCGCATCACAGATCGCAGCACTGACGTCTTTGATCGTTGGATCGTCCACCCTTTTTTTCGAATGCGCCGTGCCGGGTGATGCATTCGGATTGTCCGATCAGCTATCAGAAAAAGGCAGGATGCATGCGGATCTGGCAGTCGCTTCGATCAAAAGCTGGCTGGAGGATTTTCCCTCATTGTAACAACAAACATCTTGCTTGCGTGATGCAGGACCCGGATACCATGGATCCGTCAATTTCTTTCGATGCGACTCAAGATATCTCCCCTGTGATCCCTCAGTTCCACGATGATCGGCATCTGCCCCATGGCATGTGTCGAACACGAAAGGCACGGGTCGTAGCAGCGTATGGCGGATTCCACGCGGTTGAGCATACCCTCCCTGATATCATTCCCGTCTACGTAAAGCCTTGCCACTTCGGTGATCGACCGGTTCATGGAAGGGTTGTTCTGTCCGGTTGCTATGAGCAGGTTGACTTTCTTCAGCTTTCCGTCATCATCGGTGGAGTAGTGATGGAACAGGGTGCCGCGGGGTGCCTCGCAACTGCCGATCCCTTCATGCCGGTTCCATACTCCGTGTGACCGTATATGGGATGATGTGATGCGTGGATCATCTAGCAGGAGTGCAGCTTCTTCCACCGAGCCGAGTGTTTCGATGAGCCGGGCATAGTGGAACAGGAAGGTCCCGTGCACGGGTTTCCCATTGCCGAGTGCTTTGAAGATCTCGAATTCATTTTGCGCAGCCTCCGTCTTCATGCGGCTTGCCACATTCAGCCTGGCGAGCGGTCCGACGCGATAGATCCCTTCGTCGATGCCGAGGGGTTTGTAGTATGGATAGGTGAGGTATGACCAGTCGACCGATCTTTCGGAGATGTATTCAAGGTAGTCCGTCGGGTCCACCTGGTCTGACAGGATCTCTCCTTCATGGCCGATCCATCTCAGCTTCCCGTCGTATATTTCGTGTGTGCCGTCGGGTGCGACCGTCCCCAGGTAATGGGTGGGGGAGGGTGCAAAGCCCGACACCATCGCGGCGTTATCCTCCATGAATCTTTTGATGATGCCGATGCCGATGCGTGTGGTTTCGATGCATTCGGGTATCCATGCCCGTAAGGCTTTTCGGTTTTCTTCGGTGAGCGGGAACGTCATCCCGCCGGGTACGATGCCGGAGCTGTGGATCTTCTTGCCGGTGATGCGTTCGCTGATCTCCTGTCCGAACTTCCGCAACCGGATACCGCGCAGTGCGATGTCGGGATGCTTTTCCGCGATGCCGAGGATATTCCGCTTCGCAGGGTCACTATCGTATCCCAGCAGGAAATCCGGTGCGGAGAGGTGGAAGAACGACAACGCATGCGAGGAGATGTTCTGGCCGAGATGGATCAGCCTTCGGATCATGTCGCCGGTGACTGACGGGCGGATGCCTTCGATCATCTCACAGGCTTTGACACTGGATACGGTATGGCTCACCGGACAGATCCCGCAAATGCGCGGCGTGATGACCGGCATCTCCGTGTACATGCGTCCTTCGCAGAACTTCTCGAAGCCCCGGAACTCGTTCACATGGAAGACCGCATCATTGACCTTTCCGCCATCATCAAGGTTGATGGTGATCCTGGCATGTCCTTCGATGCGTGTCACGGGTGATATGATGATCTTTCTTGGTTCCATGTCATCCGTATTTTAAGGTATGCATTGCCGTTATATCCGGTACACGGTCGTTGAGTAATTCGAACAACACGTGGAATATCGTGTCGGCATCGGGTGGGCATCCCCGTATGGTGAAGTCCACCGGCACGAATTCCTGCAACGGGTATGTTTTTTCGTGCAGTTTCATCAGGGTGGGGTGTGAGGGCAGCGATCCTTTCCCATCGTTGCCCGGCGCATTCAGGTAGGATGTTTGGATGACATCCTTCAGGAGGAAGAAGTTCCGCATGCCGGTCACGTTCGTCATCGCGGCACAGTCCCCGAATGCCACCAGCAGTTTCGATTGTTTCCGGATATGGAGGATCTCACGCAGGTGTTCATCGCTGGTGACCGCGCCCTCCACGAGGGAGATATCGACCTCCGGGAGTTCTTTTCCATCGACGATGGGACACTTGACGATGTCCGCCAGTCTTGCGATCTCCAGGATCCTTTCGTCCATGTCCAGCATCGACATGTGGCAACCGGAGCATCCCCCAAGCCAGATCGTTGCGATTTTTTTCTTTGGCATCATATTTATTTTCGGGTGCTCTCAGAGGTTCATTCCTCTCTTCTTCATCAATTCCCCGATCATTGCAGGGTTCTTCTCCAATTTGCCCATTGTTGCCGATTTAGGCCATATCGCACCTGTCGGGCATGCGTGCATGCACTTGCCACAGGATGTGCAATCGGTCGATTCACCCCAGGGTGTGTTGAAGCCGGATATGATGCGGACGTTGAATCCGCGGTTCATCACATCCCAGTTGTATGCGCCTTCCACTTCGGCACAGGCACGCACGCATCGGGTGCACATGATGCAGCGGTTGTGGTCCATCACCATCTGCGGGTGCGTTGCATCAAGGTTGCAGTCCGCCGACAGATATGGATAGCGGACATGGTCCATCCCCACTTTATAGCCCAGGTCCTGCAGCTCGCAATTGCCATTGGCCACACATACGGCGCAGAAATGATTCCGTTCGGCGAAGAATAATTCCGTGGTGATGCGGCGATATTCTTTCAGCCGATCGGTCTGGGTCTGAATGACCATGTTGGGCGTTACCTTCGTGGTGCAGGATGACTGGAGCTTCTTCACGCCTTCGATCTCGACAAGGCACAGGCGGCAGGCACCTACGTCTGAAAGGCCTTCCAGATGACACATGGTGGGGATATCGATCCCGTTCTCCCGGCATGCATCTAGGATCGTCGTGCCCGGGGATATTTTCAGGGTCTTGTCATCGATCTGAACATCAATCGTTGCCATGGTCTGCTTGTATTACAGGTGTTGCGTTGAGTTTTGATTCATATTCTTTTTTGAAATACCGGAGTGTACTCAGGAATGGATTGGGTGCGGAGCTCCCCAGTCCGCAGAGGCTGGTATCCTGGACATATACGGCCAGTTCCTCCAGGCGGTCCAGGTCATTTTGTGTGGCATTTCCTTTGCAGATCTTGTCGAGCATATCATGCATCATCTTCGTCCCGACGCGGCATGGGACGCATTTACCGCAGCTCTCATCCATACAGAACTCCATGAAGAACCTTGCGACGTCCACCATGTCGGAATCCTCATCCATCACGATCAGTCCGCCCGAGCCCATGATGGATCCGAGATTCATCAGGGCTTCATAATCGACTTTCACGTCGAGGTGTGTGGCCGGTATGCAGCCGCCGGACGGCCCTCCTGTCTGTGCCGCCTTGAAGGCTTTTCCGCCGGGAATGCCTCCTCCTATTTCATAGATGATCTCGCGCAGGGTCGTGCCCATGGCCACTTCGATAAGGCCCGAGTGGTTGATCTTACCTGCAAGGGCGAAGACTTTTGTGCCGGCACTCTTGGGTGTGCCGATCTCGCTGTACCATTCTCCTCCGTTGCTGATGATGGGTACGATGGTGGCGAGGGTCTCCACGTTGTTGATCAGTGTAGGGTTGCCCCAAAGTCCTGCTTCGGAAGGATAGGGTGGTCTGGCCGTCGGGGTGGCACGCTTGCCTTCAATGGATGCGATGAGGGCTGTCTCTTCCCCGCATACGAATGCACCTGCACCGATGCGTACTTCGACATCGAAACTGAAGTTCGTGCCCATGATGCCCACACCCAGCAAACCAGATCTCCTTGCCTGCCGGATGGCGAGTTCAATGCGTTTTATCGCGAGTGGATATTCTCCGCGGATGTAGGCGTAGCCTTTGTTCGCACCAATGGCATAGGCCGCGATGGCCATGCCTTCCAGTACCCGGTGTGGATTGCCTTCGAGGATGCTCCTGTCCATGAAAGCCCCGGGGTCGCCTTCATCTCCATTGCAGATCACGTACTTCTCGTCGTTCACGTGCTTGTAAACACTTTCCCATTTCAATCCCGTCGGATATCCTGCGCCGCCTCTTCCCCTCAGCCTGCTATGTTTTATTTCTGCTATGACGTCTTCTGGCGACATTAAGAACAATGCCTTGTCAAGGGCCTTGTAGCCGTCGTGAGCAAAATAGTCTTCGATGTCTTCAGGATCCATTTCGCCACAGTCCTTCAGCACGATCTTGTGTTGTTTTTTGAAGAAAGGGTCTTCCGTGGCATTGACGAATGGCTCGGGGCGGGTATCTCCGAAGAGGAGCATCTCCCTCACGGGTTGGTGCAGAACGAGCTGTGCTTCGTTGATCTTCTCCACTTCCGCAGCCCTGACTTTCTGGTAGATGGTGTTGGCAGGCATGTACTGTACCAATGGCCCCTGGGTGCAAAGGCCCGTACATCCCGTCGGGATGACCGACACTTCCTTTTCCATCCCACGCGTTTTGATGTCGGTCTTCATCCTTTGCAGCACTTCCTCCGACCCGGCAGAGGTACATCCTGTTCCGGAACACACGCAGATCTTATGTTTGAAAGCGTCATTTTTTTCTTTTGCCTTTGCTGCCAGCATCTGGAATTCCTGTCGGTTCATGGTTGATTCAGTTTGCCGGTTATTTCGCTGATGAGTGCTGCTGCGTCCACGTTCGCTTCCACCTGGTCATCCACGATCGCTACCGGTGCAAGTCCACAGGCTCCGATACACCGGGCCACCTGCAGGCCCAGCCGGTTATCGGCTGTCACTTGGCCGGCTTCAATACCGAATGCTTTTTCCAGGGCCTTGAGGATCGCCCGTGAGCCTTTCACAAAACAGGCCGTGCCGGTGCACACGATGCAGGTGTGTTCCCCTTTTGGTTTCAGTGAAAAGAAATGATAGAATGTGGCGGCTGCGTACACCCGTGATGGGGGAAGCTTCAGCGACTTCGTGATATAAGTGAGTACACCGGGGGGCAGATACCCGTAAGCGTTCTGTGCCGTGTGCAGGATCTCTATGAGCGCGTCCGGACGATGCTGCTCTTTTTTGATCCTCGCAGCGATCAACTTCATCCTGGGGTCAGGCTTCGCCGGCTGATCGACCGGCGTTTTTTTAAATGTATCCATGCGCTGTCTGATGATGGCAAAGCTATTCATCCCGTTTCTTCCGGCATATGATCGATATCAGTCCGGTCAGTGATCCCATCAGCTGTAACATACCCTCCTGAAACGGGTATCATGGTAACGGTCATGTGTAACCGAATACGCAAGTGAACTTATTTCGGAGGATAATAGCCCGCCCCCACGATAAAAGTGTCCTTCCCTACTTTCACCTTTTTGACGTAGGTGAGCTTGCGTGAGACGGTGTTCTCCCCGGGGCGGTACCAGTGATATTCCGTCCATGCACTTCCCTTGTTAAGGGCTGTATTGATATAGTTCCGCACCATGAAATTCCCTTTCGCATCCCTGATATTCATCAGGTTTTTTCCTTCGAGGCTGGGTTGTGCGGGGTTGACGAGTTCTACGCCGCGGTTGTCATCGACGAACACGTAGATGTCCATGAACCGGTACGGACCGGTCTTATCCCGCAGTTTTGGAAATGCGGCCCTTCCCTCTGTTTCAACCAGTTTTGCGGAACGATTCACAAGGTCCTCGATGAATGGACGGTCCATCTCCATATTGTAGATGCCGCATCCGATCATATGCATTTCACCTGACGGGAATGTGACCCGCTTGATGAATGAAGATTTCCAGACCGGGAAAATATCCCCCGGTTCGGTATTCATGTAATGCACCCATCCTTCCCCTTTATCGGTGCTCGCCGTATCCAGGAACATCCTGCCGTAAGGCCTGTCGAGATTATCTTTCAGGTCGCGGACATTCGCTCCTTCACCCTTCGGGTCAGCCCCATGCATGATCCTGATGCCGGATAATGTCCACACAAAAAAATAGGTATCATCCCTGTTCCATTTGGTTCCTTTCTGCCGGAACTCCGCGAATGCCTTTTCCCCTTTCTGTTCGAATACCAGCGCGGCTTCCCGCACGAGCGACATGAGTTCCGCCGCTTTCAGTTTCTTTGCGGAAGGCGCAACTTTCGGTGCATCGGAAAGATATATCCCACTGCCTACGAGTACGGTCTGTTCGCCGATCTTCGCCGTGCTGACGTATGCGGACTTTCGCGTCGATGCACTCTCCCCGGGCTTCGGCCACATGTAATCGACCCAACCCGATCCGCTGTCCCGCACTTTTTGCCACATGTCCCGGATCAGGTACTTGCCCTGTGTATCCTTATGGTCCATGATATTTCTGCCTTCCAGGTTCGGGAATCCGGGATTCACAAGGTCAACGCCTTTTGCATCGATCACGAAGATGTATGCGTCCTTCGCGATAAATGGCCCTTGCGCATCATGAAAGAGCGGGAAAGAGAGCTTGCCCCGTTCCGTGATTTTTGACACGGCATCCTGTACCATGTCCACCACGAAAATCCGCTGCATGCGGTCGTCGTAAATTCCACAGGAAACGATGTACTCCTTTCCGGATGGGGCTTTCACAAGTATTGAATAGGTACTCTTCCAGCGGGGAAGGATCCCATCGGGCTCAGGCCACTGGTAGTGATACCAGCCTTCCGGTGAAACACTGGTGGCGGAAGCGAGTATGCCTTTGACGATGTATTTTCCGTTCACATCCCGCAGGTCGAGGAGATTACGACCTTCCATGTCGGGGTCGTTGTGCACCAGCATATTTCCTGCCCGGTCCAGCACGAATATGTACCGATCCCCTTTGTTCCAGCGACTGCCGCTTGTCCTGAAGTCTTTGAATACAGCTTCGCCTTTCGATCCCAGCAGCGCTCCGGCTTCATTGACCAATTGCATGATATCCGTGATGGCATCCCTGCCGGTGCTACGTACAGCTGGAGAAGGCTGTCCACGAAGCTGCCCCCCGATGAAAATGCACAAGGAGATGACGAAGAAAGCGAAGCCTCTATGGATGGAATGATTGCTTTTCATTTTGTGGATGGTTATGCCGGCTTAAAGGTATGCAGACCTATGTCATGACCAACATGACAGTCATCAGTTCCGAAAATGATGAAACCCCAACCATTCCTTCAGCACCGGAGGGATGGCGATCATTCGATCAGTATGATCTGAGTCCTGCGCCGATCGTTTTCGCGTCATCCATTCGTGATGAATGCAATGTAGAGGGCATCCTCTTCCACCGTGATCATTTGTGGCTTGTTTGCCGGGATCTGTAATGCCTCTCCGGGATTCAATACGACCGACTGCCCATCGATATCAACATGCAGCCGACCGCCGACAACCCACAGGTAACTTTCTCCCGGTATGGTTGATCGAATTGGCCGACCTCCTTTCGAGGCGTAGCATCGGATGATGCTGGATGACGCACCTTTCAGTTGCTGCCTGACAAGGTATTCGTTGACCTGCTCCTGCGGTGCATTTTCCCACTTGATTTTTTTCGATCCATCAGATGCAGCGGAAATATCTGCTGATGCCGCCTTGTAATTTTCGGTTGTTGCAATGGTTGACATCCGGTCCTCCTTTTTTTTATGATCGGTGATAAGCCGGTTCTCCGGGGTAGATGTTGAATGAACCGGCCTCAAAATTATGTTGCTGCGAAGCCGATCGACATGACGGACGTCATCAACGTGCATTTATGGGAAAATAGTAACAATCAGGTTTTGCCTTTTGGTTTCTTATCCCATTTTGACATTCGAATCGTTTGTGGTTAATCGATTAATGATTATTTTGTGTCATGATTTTTTCAAGTTTCGGATCACCCAAGTTGAAACTGCCTGCCGCAGTGAGCTTTATATTTTTCATCCTGATGATCGGTACGATCCATGTCACGGGTGTTGCACAGACAGCCACTGCATCCATCGGGGCAACTGATGTCAAGATCCAGGAAATAGTCTTCAAGACGATCGATACGGTGAACCTGAAACTTCGGGTATATGCGCTCCCTCGGAGTAAGCGAAGCCGTAAGTCGCCTGCCATCGTGTATTATTTCGGGGGTGGTTGGAATACCAAGAATCCACTGCAGTTCCATGAACATGCGTTGCGCCTCGCAGAAAAAGGCATGGTCGCCATCCTTGCCGATTACCGGGTGAAAATTGTGAATGGCACCAGCCCCATGGAATCCCTGTTGGATGCGAAGTCCGCGATGCGGTATGTCCGTTCGCATGCCAGGGAACTGAGGATCGACAGCGATCGGATCGCTGCATCCGGTGGCTCAGCCGGCGGACATCTTGCCGCTGCCTGTTACACCAATGACCGCTTCAACGATACCGGGGATGATCAGCGTGTCAGTGCAAAACCCAACGCACTCGTGCTTTTCAATCCTGTGATCGACAACGGCCCGGATGGGTATGGGTACGATCGGGTGAAGGAATGGTTCCCGGATTTCTCCCCGATGCACATGATCACAAAAGGCTTTCCGCAGACGATCTTCTTCATTGGTACAAAGGACTATCTCATACCGGTTGCCACGGCGGAGACATTCCGTGACAAGATCATAGCGGTCGGGAGTGGTTGCGAACTTCATGTGTATGATGGTGCGGGCCACGGATTCTTCAATCAGGCGAATTACCGGAGTCTCGTCCTCCCCAAGGTCGATGCTTTCCTTCAGCGGATCGGATATATCCGCTGATGCATTTATTGGATATGCATCTAACCGCATCTTGACATAAATACAGATCATGAGGCTTTTTTTTATTTTCTTATTTTTCATCCCATCCGCTTTTTCGGGTGCTGCACAGACACCGGCACAGCGACCCAATATCATCTACATTTATGCCGATGACCTGGGATACGGAGAGTTAGGCAGTTACGGGCAGGAGAAGATCAAGACGCCCAACCTGGACCGTATGGCAACGGAGGGGATGCGTTTTACGCAACATTACAGCGGAGCCCCCGTCTGTGCACCCTCGCGCTGTATGCTCATGACGGGTAAGCATTCGGGTCATTCATATATCCGCGGCAACTACGGCCTGGGCAGCGGCAGGGATTCGGAGGAGCGCGGACAGATGCCACTCCCGGAAAATACATTCACGATCGCGGGCATGCTCCGGCAAAGGGGCTATCGCAGCGGGGTGATCGGGAAATGGTCACTCGGGTTCCATGATAATTCCGGAAATCCACTGAAGCAGGGCTTCGATTACCAGTACGGATTCCTCGATCAATCCAATGCGCATAATCATTATCCAACACATCAATGGGAAAACGGGCGCTATGATTCGCTTGATAATCCCGCCTTCTGGGTGCATTCATCCATCGATGCGAAGACCGCTACGGATGCTGATTTCGCAAAGTTCTCCGGCAATGACTACGCCGCGGCCAAGGTCACGGAGAAGGCGGTGAAGTTCATTGAAAGGGAGAAGGACGGTCCTTTCTTCCTCTACCTCCCGTATACGCTGCCGCATCTTGCATTGCAGGCACCGGAAGATTATGTGAAGCGATACATCGGGCAGTTCAACGAACAGCCATACTTCGGCAATGCAGGGTACTCCCCTTCGAAATACCCAAAGTCCACCTATGCCGCGATGATCACTTACCTCGATGATCAGGTGGGGATCATCCTTGCCACGATCCGGAAACTTGGACTGGATAAGAACACGCTGGTGATGTTCTCGAGTGATAATGGAACGAGTGCCGGACCGATCGTGGATGCGAAATTCTTCAACAGCACCGCAGGGTTGAGGGGTGTGAAGAAATCCCTCTACGAAGGAGGCTACCGGGTGCCATTCATCGCCCACTGGCCGGGCAAGGTGCCGGCGAATACGGTGAACAATCACGTATCCGCGCAATTCGACATCATGCAGACATTGGCTGAACTGACCGGTAATAAGATCATCAATACTGACGGGATATCGCTGTTGCCCACGCTCACCGGCAAGGATGCATCACAGGAAAAGCATCCGCACCTGTACTTCGAATTCGCAGAGGGATCGGGGCAGGTGGCCGTCAGGTTGGGTGACTGGAAAGGGATACGAAAAGACATGAAGGCCGATCCGAATGCCCCTTGGGAGCTGTACGACCTCGCTGCGGATGTGTCGGAGAAGAACAACGTCGCAGCCGCCCATCCTGACATCCTCGCCAGGATGGCCGATATCGCCCGCAAGGAGCATGTGCATCCGCATATCCTCGAGTGGGAATTCATAGACCCGATCGTGAAGAAATGACATCAGGCAGTATCCGTAAACGTTAGTTGGATTCATCGATCCGTGACCCGGGAAGGTCAGTCATCGATCCGCTTCTTCGTTAATTTTCTGAAGTCTTTGACCCGGTGAAAGGTGATGTGGTTTGCATCATGGGGGTTCGTGTTTTGCCCGAAAGACGTGCGTACCACGGCTACGATGTCCTTCCCATCTATCTTCCAGTCCGCGTACTGGAATCCATGCTTGAGGATCTCCGGACTGTAGATGATCCTGTGGTGTTTGTCCCAGGAGATCAGGTCTTGCGATGATATCAGCACCAGGCTGTTCCTGGCCCTTTCCAGCGGATGTCGGAGACGTGAAGCTTTTTCTTTTTCAGCTGATGGCACGTAGTTCGTCAGCGACCAGTAGCGTTTGCTTTTTCGGTCAAAGTGGATGGTGAATTTTTTACAGGCACCGGGCATGTTCACGAACCCGGTTGCCGGATCGAAGCTGAGTTCCTTTCCGTCTTCCGATACCCTGACCATCGCCGCGATATCATCACCCTTGTGATGCACACGGAGCATATCGATCATGCCACCATCAGGCGATACGACGGCATTGCCTTCCAGCCAGCTGGTATAGTCGGGGTGCTGCCCGGCGTTGAATGGCAGCCTGTTGGATGCTGTCCATTTAGAGGCATCGAGGAGGTCATCATGCACATCAATGCTCAGCATGAGCGCATCGAAGTGTCCCCATCCCTTGTCTGCGGTGTACTCGAAAGCCCTCCAGATGCGTCCTTTGTGGAAGACCACCGGTACCGGTGCGCAGTGGTACCCCATGCCGCCTTCTTTGCGCAGGAGCAGGCCGTTTTTTTCATCCGAAGGCTCCGTCCAGGTCCTCCCTCCATCCGTCGATCGGCGAATGACGATGTCGCTGACACCACCACGGGTACCGATGAGGTATGCATTCCCTTGATGCAGGAAAAGGCTGCTCCAGAACTGCCCTTTCAATTCGCTGCGGAACGACCATGTTTTTCCTTTGTCCGCCGACACGTGGATGCGCTTGATGCCGCCGGTAGCGTGTGGTGCATCCGGTCCTGTCAGGTGGTGGCTCGACAGGTA
>JBIKIB010000331.1:0-4495 GCA_044361845.1 Chitinophagaceae bacterium
AGCCTGATTTTCTATTGAAAGGTTTTGAGATCGCAAAGGCTTACCCCTTCATCGGTTCATTTAGCGGACAGGTCAGACTGATATTCGAAACCCCGCCACCGGAATGGACATACAGATATCATGGCATGCTTGTGCAGCGGGAATTCGAATCTGATATTTGGTCCAACCTTCCCAATATGCCTGTGACGATGCCATGCGGTGCAGGACTTTTTGTTCGTACTGCCGTAGCCGGCCATTACCGTTCTCTCCATGAGCTAGGCAAGCGGAATATCCAGCTGGACCGGACAGGGAATTCTTTGTTTTCGGGTGGCGATAACGACCTTGCAGCCTGTGCATGCGATATCGGATCGGGCGTTGGTCTTTTCCATGAATTGAAGCTTGATCACTTCATACCTGCAGCGCGCCTGGAAAAAAGGTATCTCTTGAAACTTGCAAAAGGGATTGCTGCTTCGTCCGTTGTCTTCAGGTCTTTCAGGAATGAGATGCCTGAGCCGATGACCCCAAAGCGTGTACTTGCCAACCGCTTGCGCATGTTGACGATGCCGCGGCTGGAAAGGGAGTTCTTTCGGGCCAATGCCGAGGGAGAAGATGAGGGAAGAAGAATTCTGCAACTTCAGGATAAAACCGATTGATATCAACGAAACGGGATACCGATGCCCAATGCAGCCAATATCATATTCAAATGCCCAAATACAAACGCTTACTGATCATATCCGATAATTTCCCCTTGCTGCTGGCATTCCACAAGATACTGGTGGATAAAAAAGCGGATATCGAATGGACATTCGCCTCAAGTCCGTTTTCCGATTTCACATCCCAGGCAAAAGAAGCGGGTTTGGATGTCAGCAGATTCAATCTTAGGGATAGTGATGTGGTTGAAAAGATCATCGACACATATGATCTGGTCGTGTCGATCCACTGTAAGCAGATATTTCCGGAACGACTTGTCAATGCAGTCAAGTGCATCAATGTCCATCCCGGCTACAACCCTGTCAACAGGGGTTGGTACCCGCAGGTACATGCGATCATCAAGGATCTGCCCATCGGGGCGACGATCCATGAGATTGATGAAAAGCTTGACCATGGTCCGATCATTTCGCGGGCTTTCGTCGAAAAACGCATCACAGACACCTCTCTTTCGTTGTACAACCGCATACTTGAAAAAGAACTGGAGTTGCTTGACAGGCATATCCTAGATATCCTTGATGGGAATTATTCGGTATCGTCACCGGAAGATGAAGGGTTACTTCATCTCAGGAAGGATTTTGAGAACCTCAGGGAATTCGATCTGGGAGCTCAGATGACAGGGTTTGAATTCATCAACAGGCTCAGGGGAATGACCCATGGTGATTTCCGGAACCTGTACTTCCGGGATCCTGCAACGGGCAGAAAGATATTTGTTTCGATAAGCCTTACAGAAGAAGCCGATTGATCCGTCGATCAAGAAAAGGAAACATGCCATCTCGCCGATTCATATTTATTTCAAACACCGACCTGCTCTATCCGAAAGGAGGATGGGATGGTTATGGAGGGAAAATCCATGACATTGTGAGCAGGCATTACCCCGGTGTCAGACTGATCGACAAGTTGAATCCGCCAATGGGTCAATGGCCACGGATCAGGTCAAAACTGTTGAGGATGCTTGGCATCCCGGCAAATTTTCCCTCATACGCAGCTCCCCGGCTGGATGCGTTCGCACAACTCGTGAAGGATCGGTTGGATGACCCTGGAGCCGAAATCGTTTTTCATGGTGCAACACCCTGGCTGCATTACCGACCGGTGGGCCAATACCATACAATTCTTGACTGTTGCTTCAAGACGTACATCAAAGTCTACCACGATGCCCGGCAGTATTCTGAAAAAGAGATCGCAAGGATCTCGGGCATGGAGAAGCAATTCCTTGAACGGGCTTCCACCGTATTTTTCACCACACAATGGGGCATCGACGAAGCATGCCGGGAATATGGTCTGAGCGGTCAGAATATGGTCTGCAGCGGGCTTTTTTCCACAATGAAGGAAGGTTCGATTCCTGTGCAGGATCTCGTGGGCGTGAAGAATCAATTTCTGATGATCGCATCCGATTTTCTTGGTAAGGGGGGTGCTGCAATCTGCAATAGTTTTCAAAAACTCGTCAAGACGCATGATCGGTACAGGCTGCTGATCATTGGGGACAGGCCACCTGAGGAATTCCTTGAGGGTATGAACGTCGAATATCTTGGGTATATAGACAAATCGTCTGATGAGGGGCACGATCGAATCAATACTTTGTATCGCGAATCAACGGGCATTGTCTATCTCACGAAAAAAGACATCGCCCCTTTGGTGATCATAGAAGGCGCCTTGCAGGGTTGTCCTTCGATATCGAACAGGACAGGCGGCATCCCCGATACCATCGAAGATGGCGTTACAGGCTATTTGATCGAAAATAGTGAAGATGCCATGTATGAGGGCATGATGAAGATGGTATCATTGAAGGAAGATGTAATGCTCGCCATGAGACGGAATGCGCAGGCTTTCGCTTCCGGGAAATTCTCGATCGAACAAACAAGTAGTAAGGTGATCCGCGCACTTAGCCGGGATGGCAGATGAAGAAATACATATGAGAGAAGGGCGGGTATTGCATATCATCGATTCTTTTAACATGGGAGGGGCAGAGACCTGGCTCGTGGAGATCGTTAAATATACCCGGGAAAACATGCCCGGTTTCCCTCCATTCGATTTTATCGCAGCAGGCGGGAATACCGCTATTTTCGATGATCTTATTCGTTCATTGGGTTGCAGGATCTTTTATCTCAAACTTGACAAGAATAATACAGGATCTTTCATTCAGGGATTCAGAAAAATCCTGAAGGAGCATACATACATCGCCATTCATGATCACCAGGATTTCCTTTCCGGCTGGCATTTTCTTTTCGGCCTTGGCCATCTGCCTCCGGTAAGGGTGTCTCATGTGCACAATCCCCATTATCAGCTGTACAACAACTATGGGGTTAATGGCAACCGCCGGATGAAACTTAGGTTGGGCAGGATGCTCGTGCGGGCTTTATCAACTCATATCCTGGGAACATCCGGCAAGGTGTTAGGCGAATATGGGATCACTTCTCAAAGCTATGGGCGTCAGCAAGTTCGACCTTTGTATTGTGCTTTCAGGATCGATAAATTCAGTGGTGATCATGCTGTGCAAAAGTCAATGACATGTGCTGAATTCGGATGGGATGAAGATGTGAAGATCGTGTTGTTTGCAGGTCGTTTGGACATGAGTCTGGATATTGGTCATCCCAATAATCATAAGAATTCAGCCTTTGCCCTCGAAGTGATCCAAGCCTGTAACGACAGCAAAATAAAGCTGATCATGGCCGGTGCCAACGATTTCATTCTGGAAGAATTCAAGGGTCTGATCAGGGCGAAGGGACTTGAATCGCAGGTCAAACTGCTCGGGGTAAGAAAAGACATGACACGCCTAATGGTCGGATCGGATATCCTGCTGTTTCCTTCCAGGGCGGAGGGGATGGGTATGGTGGTCGTGGAAGCGCAGGCGGCCGGTCTTCCTGTGCTCGCATCCTCCACCACACCGGAGGAAGTGGTGGTGTTGAAAGAAATGGTTGATTTCTGTGATCTTGACCTTCCTTTTGAAAGGTGGGCTGAAGATCTGAGAAGGATGATGGACGAACGTAAACCAAGCGGTACATCAGATGATGCCCGCTGGAAGGCATCATCGTTCAATATCGAGGTCTGTTGCAAAGATCTGCAGTCAGTTTACGCTAACGCCCCGGAGAAAAACTGACACATCATGAGGCTTATCCATGTAGTGGAAAATCTCGATCGCGGAGCGGTTGAGAACTGGCTGGTGAATATTTTTTTGGAAAGTAGAGAGTATCGGCCGGGATGGGACTGGACTTTCTATTGCATCGTTGGCGAGCCCGGTAAGCTCGATGAGCGGGTCAGAGAAGCCGGTGGTCATATCATTTATGCGCCGGTAACGGTGAGCGATAAATTTACATTTCTCCGGCACCTGAGACGCACTTTGCAGGCAGGAGCCTATGATATCCTGCATGTCCACCATGATTATTTAAGCGGGTTCTATTTGCTCGCATCGATCGGTATTTCTTTTCGGAAAAGGGTACTTCATATCCACAATAACGACAGGGTCCTTCCCGTCGCTAACCCATTGGTGCGCAGACTTCTCCTTCCTGTCTTCCGCCGTTTCACTTTCCTTCTTTCCGACCACGTGCTTTGTATTTCCAAATTCACGCTCGAGGATTACAGGCTTGGATTCAGGGGTAAAAAGCCACTATTCAGCGTACTGTATTACGGCATTGACATGACCCGATTCGAGGATCCTGTGGATCCGGTGGCTTTTCGTGTAGGACACGGGATTCCAGAGCGCGGAAAGGTCATCCTGTTCACCGGAAGGATGAACCGGGAGAAGAATCCTGAGTACGTAGTGGATGTATTGCACAGGCTTCTTGCGATAAGGGATGATGTGTATGCTATT
>JBIKIB010000332.1:0-4482 GCA_044361845.1 Chitinophagaceae bacterium
ATAGCCCAGTTTATCCGGATACCGCCCATGCCGTAAAGGGCGAATTCATTCTTGAGCATATTGAGTCCAGGTCTTCCGTATCCTCCCTGCAGGAAGACACTCGCCCGGGGTAAGTTCCTGGATGCCAGAAGGTCTGTTTGCTTTTTGCTCATCTCTACCTGTGTGCGGTAAAGCCGCTGCTCCGGGCGGTCAATGGTGAGTGGCGCATCTTTATCGGAGGCTGGCATCCTCAGTGTGGTGCCGGCGTCGAATGTGGTATCCGTCAGTACGCCCAATGCATCCAACATCGCAGATCGGGTCGATTCGAGTTCTGTCATTCTTTGTCCGGTCCGGATCTGTTCCGCCTTGAGCACATCCAGCGAAGACCTCAGTGCCACCCCGCCTTCGAGCTGCGCACTGACTTTACGGATGCCGTTATCGATATCCGCCCGTACGGAAGCGACCTGCCCCATCATCGCATCGAGGAGGAGGACATTGAAATACAGCTGATCGATCTTTTCCATCAGCCTGTGGAGTTCTATTTCGACGCGACTGTCGTCGAGTTTTGACTGAAGCCTTGTGAGCTCTTGCTGGTGGCGGATCATTCCTCCGTCATAGACGACCTGGTTCATGTCGAGGTTCAGCCTGTACTGGTCTTTGGAGAGCGGCTCGACTTTGAAGGGCGCATTGGGGATGAGGAGCTGCGTCACATCCGACTGGTATGTTGCCTGTCCCCCAAGGGTCAGCTGTGGCAGGAAATTCTTCGACAGGTTCTGTGCTGTCAGATCGGATGTCTTCTGAATAAGCCCCTTTTGCCGGATGAGTGGATAACGATCCCTTGCCCTTAGTTCGGCATCCTGCAGCGAGAATACCTGCGCCGTTGCCACCGCTGCATGCATAAAAAAGAGGGTACAAAAAACGGCATATTTGTTATGGCTTCTCTTCATGTATTCTTTTTTTTGATGGAGTCGATGATCATCGCCGGTATGGTCTTCTTCCTGTCATCCATGATGCGGTTGAATTCCTTGTCAGACAGCTTCATGTTGTGTTGCATCATCGGCTTTGCGATGACGGGGAAAATGCACAGGCTCAGGATATTCATCAGCAATTCTTCAGCCCGTACAGGAATTATCCTCCCCGAACGTATTTCTTCCGCGATCTGTTTCTCCAGGCTTTTGAATTCCGGTTTGATGCCTTTGCCGGAGAATATGTTGGTGATGAAACTTTCCGCATTCCGGTTCACCTCGCCGATGATGAATATCGGGATGAACGGGTTCTCCATGGTCATGGTGATGTATGCATCACAGAGTCTTCTGATCTTGGTGAACAACTCCAGGTCAGCTTGTAATATTTCATTGAGCCTTGAAAAGAAGATGGCGGCACTGTCCCGGAACACCTGCTCGAACAATTTATCCTTCGACCGGAAGTAGTAATGCAGTAGGGCCTTGTTGATGCCTGCTTCGTCTGCGATATCCTGCATCTTCGCTCCGTCACGCCCCTTCGCCCTGAAGATCCGGGTTGCCGCTTCTAGGATCCGGGTTTCCGTCTCTGATGTGGCGGACGTGTTAACCATATCGTTTAACCATTTGGTTAACAAATATAGGGAAGATTCCCGGATAAATGTTTACGTGACCGGGAATCTGTTGTTATGGTGATCCAGTGTCTATTTGCCTGGGGAGTTGATGGCAGGTGACCACTTGATGGCATAGTATGGATCTGGCATGTCACCTTAGCTATTCAGGTGAATGTTCGGGGGGGCTGCCGGATGGCGATCAGGGCATCGATGGCCGTCAGGGGTTGTTACTCATTAATGCGGCAGATCAGCTGGTTCCAGCCAAATTTGCGGGACAAGGAACCTATATTGTCCCAGCAGGGCTGGTACCGGGCGGAATACAGTAATCTCAGGTGATTTCTTTTATGGTGGGTCAGGACAATGCTTAGTCTTTGTTCATTCTGAAACCAATGGGTGTCCGATAGTTGGTTGTCTGTGTATCCGGTTCTTCGTGGTTGTAGATCTCTGCTAATGTCATTTGGCGGGTCTGTTGGGGTAATTGATGGCCGAGGTCTGACATGAGTGAAACGGTCTTATCGACCGATAGTGTCTTGAATTCATAGATGGATGAGAGGCGACCTTTTCGCAAGAGGGCCTTGTCGATTTTCTTTTGTTCCGTATTGAAAGTGGCGATGATCTGTATCCCCAGGCTTTCACCGAGCAGGCCGTCGGTCAGGTTGAGGAGCATTGCGATGCTTGAGTTCCGTCCCATCTCACGGGAAGTGAGCAATTCTTCTGCATCTTCGATGACAAAGATGCAGTTTTCATGGTCGATGAGGAATTTGGTCATGGTCGGCGTCTCGAGGGTTGCGGCGATGGCGTTGGTGACGAAGATTACTTTTTTATTGAGGTTGTGTATCAGGTGTTTGAGGTATGTCGATTTGCCTGTTCCCGGTTGACCATGCAAGAGGAATAGCCCGCTTTGATTCTTCTTTTTCAATTCCCGAAGCATCTTTTGATGGATCGGGAGAAGGTCGTCGTTGTAATGGGTAGACAGACTCAGTTTAGGTTTGCGAATGTTCAGCGGGGTGGTGGTCAGCCGATCGAATTTAGAAACGAGTAGGGAGATGCTCTTTTCTTTCCCGGGTTTTGTGAAGTTACTCCGCAGTCCATGTACGATCTCCTTGGCCCTTTTGCTTTCCGTGGCAGGGTACAGCACCCGCAGGTCTGTATCCTCCACCTGGAAGAGCATGCGTTCTTCCGTCAAAAACAGTACCTCATTGTGGGCGAACTGGTTCCTGGCGTTGTTGTAAATGGTTTTTTCATGCCGGGCTATCACTTTCCCCACATGACCTCTTTCTATGGTTTCGATCAAGGCGTCAGCCCTTGTGCCTTCCACTTCTATGACAGAGGGCAGGCTTTGGAAATAGGCATAATACAGTCTGTATTCGGAGAGATAGCCGTAATAATCGTCAAGAATCTGAAAATTGGAGGAAAGGTATTCCGGGTTAGACATGGTGTGAATCATTTAGGTGTGTCAGCGGTCAGGCAAAGATGCAGGGCTTCCTGCTTACCATCAAAAAATACAACAAATTTATTTTGTCACGTCCTGTTAAAATTGTTACGGGATCGCACCTGGCATTCACCAGATTTTGGGAATGGATCCTTGCGGATGGAAATTGAGGACTTCGAATGCCTCGTTTTACCACAAATGCCTACCTTCCAAGCAAGATCCTGAATCATGTCAAGATCCATTCCACCAGCCAGGATGCCCATTTCACGGGCATATCGCCGTACCCGGATATCGCCTACCCCGAGTGGATTTCTTCATTTGGGGAATGCAGCATCTTTCGTCCTAACGGCCGGACTTGCCCGGCGGCATGGTGCCTCGATCCTTTTACGCATCGATGATATGGACCGCGACCGGGTAAGGCCTGAATATGTGCGGGACATCTTCGATACGCTCCAATTTCTGGGGATACCCTGGGATGAGGGACCCACTGACGCTGCGGATTTCGATCGTGAATACTCCCAGCTCCATCGCATGGACCGGTACCTGAAATCCCTCTCAGCACTCGAGGATGCGGGCGTGATCTTCGCCTGCACCTGCTCCCGCTCCGAATTATCACGACTCGCTGCCGAATACCCGAATCCTTGTACCTGCTTCCATGCGTCAATGTCACTGGCTGCTCCGGGAGCGGGATGGAGGTTGCTAACGCAAACGGATACCCCAATTCATATGCGGGACATCTCCGAAAACCGTATGTCATATACCCTTCCATCGTCGATGCGGCATTTCCTGGTCAGGAAGAAGGATGGGTATCCATCATACCAGCTGACCTCCGTTGTGGATGATATCCATTTCGGTGTGGACCTTGTCGTACGGGGGGAGGATCTTTTTGACTCGACCCTGGCGCAATTGCATCTGTCGGACATGTTGGGGGATAATGATTTTCAGCGTACGGCTTTTTTTCATCATCCGCTCTTATTGGGTAGTATGGGCGAGAAGTTGTCGAAGTCTGATGGTGCCACATCGGTGCGGTTCATGCGAAAAACGGGGGCAAAGCCAGCTGATATTTTCCGCCATATAGCGGCATCTTTCGCTATTGACGGCGCACCAGAAACCTGGGAGGCGCTTTTCACCCTGCTGGTTCCGACCCTCGGATCCGATGGGCGGCTGTCTCCTGGCGTTGTACCAGTGTCCTGGTGATAGATACTAACGGTAACGCATATCTATTTCATGATGTCGCTGCTGTATGCATGGTGTTGGCTTTTAGCTGGGTATGGAAGTCTGAGTGAGTAATGTTGCAGCAGTGGATTTGATGGATATCACTTCGCCATGCTGATGAAAAAAGGGTACCCCTGTAACGGAGTACCCTTCTGCGTGTATCTTTCGTATCAGCACCGATGGGCCGTCATTTCATGTTCGGTTTCCATCCTTCACGATATTCCCTTGACACGAACTGGTTGGCTTCCTGAAGGTTGGTGATCTTCATGGATGCACCATCCCA
>JBIKIB010000052.1:0-14438 GCA_044361845.1 Chitinophagaceae bacterium
CCTTTCCATTCAGTCTTTGACGTCGTTCCATCGACGGCTACTCCCCAGTTGAAGGAAGTATCCCGAATGGGCATGTAATTCCCATGCCAATACGCGATATTCCCTTTGTTATCCGCGAATACTGTATTGTTTGATGTATTGCCGGTGAGCTCCATCACTTTTTTATATTCTTCGAAGCCCTTGGCTTTGGTACGTAGCCAGCTCTGGATAAGACTATTCAGTGAACGGTTATAGGAACGAACACTCAGCCAGTCGCCATTCATTTCTTTTGCGAGCACCGGGCCATGGTGTGTGTAGTTTGCATTGAAGATCTCTTTAGATATTTTGCCGTTCTGAAGGTATGAAATGATGATCTGTTTCTGTTTCACAGGCAGCAGCTTCCCTTCGTAGGTATAAAAGTATCGCTTTCCCTGATTTGTGATTTTTTCTGAGTAGACATCTGACACATCTGCATTGCTGGATGTGTGCATCCATCCACAGTGTGCATTGAACCCCTGGTAGATGAAGAATTGTCCCCATGTAACGGCACCATATGCATTCAATCCTTCCTCACTCACCATCTGCACTTCAGGGCGGAAATAGAAAGTGGTGTGTGGGTTTATGTACAGCAGTGCGTTTCCGGAGGCGGACCGTGAAGGCCCGATTGCAAATCCATTGGATCCAAGGATTTCTTTTTCTGCCTGACCATCAAGGAAGTTGGCTATTGTCTTTTCTCCGGTGTAGAATGCCTTCAGATCTTTGGGGCCAAGGTTCCCGGTATTGATGGCACCGATGCTGCCATCTGTCCATAGCAGAGGATACCATGCTTTGAAGCGATTCAGCAGGGCGGGTTTGATGTTTGGATTCAGATACAGGAAATAATTGAGGCCATCAGCCCAGGCATCAAGCAGCTGTTTCATCCAGACCGGACTTTTTTTGTAATCTGCGACGGCCTCTGCCGAGTCTATGATCATGCGGACATATAGATCCTTCCAAATATCTTCCTTCCCGTTGACTTCCGATAACCGACCAAGTTTCTCTATATGGTTCATTTCGACCCTTGAGAAATCATCTTCACATTGTGCATAGATCAAACCAAATACCGCATCTGCGTCTGTTTTGCCGTAAACATGCGGTATGCCCCATTTGTCACGGATGATCTCGACATTTTTTGCCCTCATTCGGCAGCGGTCAAGTTCGGATTTGGTCAGTGGTTGTGCAATGGAAAAAACAGGGAGGAGTAAAAGGAACAGGAATTTGTTCATACTTTGGGATTATTGGGGGAGATGGAACCACAGGATGTATAGGATCACAAGGAGTTTTCCAGACGCTTATGATATCCTTCACCCGCTTGACGAACCGCTTCCGGATAATCTCCAAGTTAAATCAACTGCGCCACATAGAAATCATTCGCAGAAGGATGCGAATTCAGGGGTATTGGTGCTCATTCTGACAAGGCGAACTTTGCCCGCATCGTTATAATACAACACCAGGGTTCCATAGGCAGTCGCATATGCCTCAAATTTTTCCTGCTTTACTTTTGGGTTGCCGAGGTAGTTGAAAAGACTACCTTTTACAGCTCCCATGACAGGGATGGTCCATTTTCCGGAATATGCCTCACGGATCTCCACATAATCTTTTTGTGTGTAGAAGGTCAAATGTTTATCAGCATACAAGATCCTGCCATCACACATGGAAGTATCCGACTCCATGAAGGAGGATGTTGCGCATGGAAGTTCAAGCCGGATTCTGTCCGGTGTGAAATCGGGTCTTGCACGATTCACTTTGCCATCGAGGATGTCCACGGTGATCGAGCTGCACTTTTCAGTGTTGGTGATCTGCGACTGGGCATTGATATGAAAAAGCAACATCAGGGAAAGGAACGGGTACATATTCATCAGCCAGGAATTTTTCGAAGTGAAAGGCTTTGTGGCGTATGATGTAAAAATATGATTTTCAAACACATGCAGCAATAAAATGGTGTTAATATCCCATGCGGATCCTACTTCAGTTATTTGATCAGCAATTTATGCAATCTCTCCAGTTCTGTCATTTCCTGACTGGAAATGGGTTGGTTCAGTATAGTTTTTTCTCGGAGAAATAGGATCATCTTATGTTGAGGAAACTTCTCCAGCAAAGAATTGATCATCTTTTCAGCCTTTTCATCTTTGTTGTATAATGGAGTTGATTCAGGCTTTGCCGATTTGAAGCGGACGGGTTTCTTTTTTATCTCCGCTTCAAGCGTGGCAAGTTTTGATGGTGGTATTTCCTGGACTTTTTGAGCTTTAGCATATAGACCTTCCATCTGTTTTCTACTTAACCCGCCTAGTTCGGCATACTGGTGATGAAGGCTTTTAAGAAATTGATTATCTCGATAATGTGCAATGGACAAGAGCAACACATCATTTATCACATCTACATCCGGTTTCTTTCGGTACATGCTTTTTTTGTTTACAATTGAAAATAATCAGAATTCAGCAACGATGTTAGAATGTTGGATTTTCACTATTTTCAATAGTATATGAAATCCATGGCATACACCCCTGACGACTATCTATATGAACTTTCTGAAGACAGAAAGGCTGCGGTCGGTGGACTCCGCGATACCATTCTTGAAAATCTGCCCAAAGGCTTTTGTGAGAGGATGACTTATGGCATGATTGGATACGTCATCCCTCATGAACTGTATCCCCCGGGGTATCATTGTGATCCTAAGCAGCCACTTCCATTCATGAGTGTCGCTTCACAGAAGAACTTCATCGCTTTTTATCACATGGGAATCTATGCGATCCCTGAACTGCAGGATTGGTTCAAAACCGAATATGCCGAGCAATGTTCCGGCAAACTTGACATGGGCAAGGGATGTATTCGGTTTAAAAGGGCGGATCAGATACCCCATACACTGATCGCAGCACTTGTCAGAAAGATCAGTGTTCAATATTGGATTGCAGTGTATGAAAGTGTCGTTAGAAAATAAGGCTTTTTATGCCTTTGCCACTTCTTCTTCATCAGTCTTCGCGCAGTACCTCCAATGGTGGTTTATTCACTATGAAACGACTATTTGCCAGTCCTATGATCATGGTCAGCATACAAACGCTGAGGAATATTGCCAACACGGGCATTGCTTCTGGAACGAATAAGGTATCGAAAACGTAATGTGCGAGTAGCCAGCTTCCTGCGATTGCCAGGAGGATCCCTGAAAATGCAGCCAAAGCACCCAGGAAGAGATATTCCAGTGCTGTGATCGCGAAGATCTGTTTTTTGCTGGCACCGATGGTGCGCAGCAGGACGCTTTCCCGCATCCGCTGGTATTTGCTGATCATCACAGATGCGATCAATACCACCAGCCCGGTGATCATACAGAATAGTGCCATGAATCGGATAACGAATCCGATTTTTTCGAGTAAAGTATCCACAACGTTCAGTACCAATCCGAGATCGATGATTGATACGTTCGGGAAGGCTTGCACTGCTGCCTGCTGGAACTTTGCTGAGGATGCCACTGTGGGTACCCGTGTCACGAGCACATGAAACTGTGGTGCCTGTTCGAGGACACCGGAAGGGAACACGACTAAAAAATTCGTCTGTATCCGGTTCCAGTCCACTTGCCGTAAACTGCCTACGGTGGTCGGGATCATTGACCCCTGAACATTGAACAAAAGGGTATCGCCGATTTTTATTCCGTTTCGTTTTGCAAGTCCTTCTTCAAGTGATATCGGCGTGAAGTCTTTTCCTGCTTCCCATTGGCCTGTCCATTTTCCTTTTGTGATTTTTTCGGATGAGGTGAGGCTGTCCCGGAATGTAACTCGATATTCCCGTGAGAAGATCCAAGGGCGCATATCGATGCTGCTATCCTTTTTCAGACTGGTGGCCGTGATGCGGTTCATTGACTCTAATCGCATGGTTACGATCGGTACGGTTCCTTCGGCAGGCAATCCTTCTCTTCTGGCCAATGACAAGACCGAGTCACGTTGATCGCTTCGTATATCGAAAACGACCATATTCGGTTGATTACCGCTCGCGGAGAGGGTGACCCTGTTCAGCAGTATGGTTTGAATAAAGAGTACCGTACAGATCAGTGCTGTGCCCAGACCGATGGAAAGGATCAGTACCGCTGTTTGGTTGTTAGGCCGGTAGAGGTTTGCCAAGCCCTGGCGCCACACGTAGGACCATGATGACGGGAAGAACCTTTTGACGAGCCACATCAGCAACTGAGCCATCCCGGCAAGAACAAGAAAAGCGATCACCACGCTGATCGAAAAGAAAATCGCATTTTTCCAGCTCTGTAGTTGCAGGGCTGAGAACAGATAGATGAATGCGAGGATCAAGGCATATACCACCCAGGTAAGTCGGTCTTTCAGCAAGGCTGCATTGTGTGTGAGCCGGAGTGTATTGAGCGGTGAGATGTTTCGGATCGATACCAATGGTGCCAGTGCAAAGAGTATTGAAATGATGATGCCCAGCAGTATACCCTGTCCGATTGCCATCAGGGAAATCGATGGTTCAATGCGAACCGGCAGGATATCTTTGAGCAGTATCGGCAGATATTGCTGAACCAGGGTCCCAAGGATTGCGCCAGCCATTGAACCTATGATGCCGATGCTGACGATTTGAATAAGGTAGATCATGAATGCCTGGGCCGCGGAGGTGCCTAGGCATCGGAGTATAGCGATGGTGTTGATCTTTTCCCGAATAAAAACATGGATTGCGCTGGCGACTCCGATGCATCCGAGTAAGAGTGCGATGAAACCCACTAGTGACAAAAACTTACTGACATCCCTGAAGGATCTTGCTGTCTGTTCTTTTTGGCTTTCTATTGTGTCCAGTTCCAGACCTTGTTCTTCCAGTCGGGGTTCGACTTTTTTTACGATTTTTTCAATATCGAAGGGTTTATCGTATTTGATGAAATAGCTGTAGTTGATGCGGCTTCCTTTTTGTTCCAGTTGCGTTTGAGGGAGGTACTGCATAGGAATGTAGATGACGGGTGCCACGGCAGATGTGATTCCCGTTTGTCCCGGTACGCTTTCCAGTGAGCCGGCAACCCTGAATCGAATTGCTCCGAGTTTTATGGAATCCCCCACCACAGCATCGAACTGCATCAGCAAGCTTTTATCAACCAGGGCATCCTGATGTTCCCTGAAACGCAACCCTGCTGCTTCCGGGTTGGTCTTTAGCTTTCCATAATACGGGAATTCGCCCTTGAGTGCTCTGACCTGTACCAGTCTTGTGCCACCATTTTTGGGGAATAGTACCATGGACGGAAAGCTGCGTTGTTCTGATCTGCGGTCGCCGAGTGAATCCGTCAGTTTCTGCATTGGCAGTGGAAAGGGCTTATTATCAGAGACTTCCATATCCGCACCAATGAGTTCAGCCGCCTGTCGGTCAATCTCATTTCTCAGGCTATCGCCGAGGGCATAGATCGACACAAGTGCGGCGATGCCCAGGATGATGGAAGAGATGAATAGAAAAAGCCTCGACCTATTGCGACGACTGTCGCGCCATGCCATGCTGAACAACCATTTCCATTGCATCCCATCAGGGCTATATGTGTTTTTTTCCGGATCCATGGATGGGTGTTCAGCTGATTTTTGCCTGATTTACGGATGGGGTAAGTGTGTCGGAAACCAGTTTGCCACCTTTGAGTCGGATGATCCTGCCTGTTTTTGCTGCGAGTTCGGGGTTATGGGTCACGACCACCAATGTGGTACCTGCTTCTCTGTTGAGATCGAATAGCAATTGTTCGATTTTTTCGCTGTTTTCCGAATCGAGGTTTCCTGTTGGCTCGTCGGCGAAGAGGATCCTGGGTTTGTTGGAGAATGCCCTCGCAAGGGATACCCGCTGTTGCTCACCACCGCTAAGTTGTACCGGATAGTGATGGCTTCTTTGTGCCAAACCGACTTTTTCAAGTAATTCCATGGCTTGTTCCCGGATATGTCTTTGTCCTCTAAGTTCAAGCGGTACCATTACATTTTCGAGTGCCGTAAGGGTTGGCAGCAATTGGAAATTCTGGAAGATGAATCCAACGTAACGATTTCTGACCTGTGCCCGCTTGTCTTCATTAAGGGATTCCAGCAGGATATGGTTCAATTCGACAGAACCTTCACTGGCACGATCGAGTCCGGCACACAGTCCGAGAAGGGTTGTTTTACCGCTTCCGCTTGGTCCAATGATCGATACGGAGGATCCGGCTTCCACATCAAAACTGATGTCATCCAATACCCGTAAGGTTTCTCCTGCACTCTGATAAGTCTTGCTCACATGTTTCAATGAAAGGATGGCATCCATTAGGTATGCGTTTGGTCTGGTTAAAAATGCTTCAAGTGCATAAAATTACCCGAAATAATGCGCGATTTTTGGGGTAATTATGCATGATCGGATAAAACATGAAAAAAATCCTTCTGTTCAGTTGTCTTTTTGGTTTGTTTGCTGCCTGTGGCAGAAATCCTGACAAGCAAGCTGCGAGCAAGGCCAACCAGCCTTCTCTTTTACCCTCCACTGGAGAAGCATCAGCAAAGAGGGTCATTCTTTTTTTTGGCAATAGTTTGGTTGCCGGCTATGGCTTGGATGAGCCTTCTCAGGCTTTTCCGGCTCTGATCCAGCGCCGGATCGATTCCATTGGATTGCCATATACAGTGGTTAATGCAGGATTGAGTGGCGAAACGTCTGCCGGTGGGGATGGCAGGATTGAATGGGTTCTTCGCCAACCGGTAGATGTGTTTGTCCTTGAACTTGGCGCGAATGATGGCTTGAGGGGTATCCCGGTGGAAGAGACGCGAAAGAATCTGCAATCCATCATTGATAAGGTACGGTTACAGTACCCTGGTGTAAAGCTTGTGATGGTCGGCATGCAGGCGCCGCCGAATATGGGGAAGGATTTCACGGATGGTTTCAGGCAAATCTATCCTGATCTTGCCAGGAAGAATTCAATGGCATTGGTGCCTTTTTTGCTTGAAGGTGTTGCTGGTGAATCCGGACTGAACCAATCAGATGGTATTCATCCAACAGCGGAAGGTCACCTCATCCTCATGGAAAATGTTTGGAAAGAGATGAGTGGACTCCTCAAGCCATAGTTTTTCAGATGATCCCGGGTCATCGGATCATTTGGCTTCATTGGCTTTCAATACCCTTATGAAATTTCCGCCGAGGATTTTTCGGATATCTTTCTTTGCGTAACCCCTCTCCAACAATGCATCTGTGATTTTGGGGAAATCCTCCACACCTTGCAATTCCAGTGGAGGTGCTTCAATTCCATCGAAGTCTGAGCCTAGCCCGACATGATCGACCCCTACAAGTTTCACGATGTAATCCAGGTGATCGAGCAGTATTGAAATTGAAGGTCTCATGGAACGCAATGCTGCTATATGTTTCTCCGCAAGCATTTTTTTGCTGATATCAGTCGTTAGGATTTGGAGGGATGTCAGGCTATCCATTTCTTTTCTTTGAAGCTCCATCAACTCAGTTGATTTTTTTTCGTAGGTGCTATCAATAAAGCCGGAGTAGAAATTGACGTGGATGACGCCACCATTGTTGGCGATTGCCCGTATCTGTTCGTCTTTTAGATTGCGTCGGTGTGGGCAGAGGTTGTAGACAGCGCTGTGGGAAGCGATGACAGGTTTGGTGGAGGTTGCCATGGCATCCCAGAAAGTCCTTTCACCATTATGAGATACATCCACCAGCATGCCTAGTTCGTTCATTTTTCTGACGACAGACTGTCCGAATTGATTAAGGCCGAAATTTCGGGTTGTATCTTTTTTGGTTGTTTCATCCAGTGCTGAACTCGCCCATGCGGTCGAATTGTTCCAGGTGAGTGTCAGATAGCGAACGCCTCTGTTATAGAGGGCATCGAGATTTTCGAGTCGGTCTTCGATCATATGTCCGCCTTCAACGCCAAGCATAGTGCCAATTTTCTTCTGTTTGACAGCTTTTTTTAGTTCTTTGCTGTTGCGTACCCAACTCATTTTATCAGGGTTTCTTTCCACCCAAGCGAAAACGGAATCTATCTCACGATTGGCCCATGCGTATGGTTTACTTTGTTCCGGACCGCAGAAGATGGAGAAAATTTGAATGTCCACCCCTCCGGTTTTCATGCGTTGAAGGTCAGAATGTGCCCTGCCCCGGAGATCCTGATCGAATGCAAGGTTATTGCCGATGGCGGCGCTTGGGAAGTCGTTATGTGTATCGATCAGTATGGAAGCCCGGTGAATGGATGCTCTTTTTTGCCCCCAAGATGACGAGAATGGAAACAGGATCAAAGTAAACAAAAGGCAGGCTAAGTGTAGTTGAATCTTCATGTTCGGTTGTAGCAGTACTAAAATTAACATTAAAGAGGATAGCAAGCCGGAGTACAGTGATTATTTATCACTCCAGAAATCGGGACCCGGAAGGACACCTTTTTTAAAAAGTTTCGATGCGTCAAGGATATATTGATAGAACTGAAATTCGGGAGAGGCCGCAGTGAATTCATAAGAAGGTCGGTACACGAGCATAAAGCGTTCAAGGTCATAGCCATCCAAAGCCGTTAGGTTTTTCACTATCGTTTTATTGAAGCGGTAATTCACAAATTTCTCTGCTTCTTCCGCCATCAGTCGGCCTTGCAGGCTTTTCATGCTTTTGCGCATCCTGAACCGAAACAAATTGATAAGGCTGTTAGGATCCAGACCTGCTCCTCCATTCATGCCACCACTATTGGTGCTGAGTCCATTTTCAAACTCGAATGCTTTCTTGTACCGCTCTCGATTTTCAATGGAGTCCTGTCGATAGGTCTTTCTGATGACAACCACTTCTTTCAGCGTCTTGTACCGGTCTGCGACCGTCACTTGTAGAGAAATGTCGAAACCCTGTGTGTATTTGATGTCTTTGACTGAGAAAAGTGTCGTTGATTTGCCTCTGAAGAAAAAGGCGATTGAATCCTTTTTTTGCACCAGGAGTCGGTATTGGCCTATCGAGTCCGTATAGGTGACAGCTCCGCCAGTACTTGTCACCCTTACCATTGGGATGGCTACCATACGACTGGAATCGTAAACGGATCCACGTAATAGAATTTCACCCTGTCCTGCGCAGTGGCTTGAAACAGTGAGGAGCACCTCCAAAAAAAGTACGATACGTAACATTGGCGAACAGATCATTCTCAAGGGCAATAATATCGACAGGACCCTGAACATTGTGATGATCGGTTTTTTTTAACAGGGATTTTTGTTTTCAAGGAACTTTTCAATGACGGATGGGTAATATTTGTGTTCCAGTACATGAATCTTACTGGCAAGTGACTCAGGGGTGTCTTCTTTTGATATGTCCACCATTGTTTGGAAAATGATTTCTCCGTGATCGTATACCTCATCCACAAGGTGAATGGTGATACCGCTCGTTTGATCGCCTGATGCGATGACTGCTTCATGGACATGATGTCCATACATTCCTTTCCCGCCATATTTGGGGAGGAGAGCCGGGTGGATATTCATTATCCTTCCCTTGAATGCATCTGTCAAGGCTACGGGGATTTTCCACAAGAAGCCTGCCAGGACAATAAGATTGATTTTTGCCTGTTGCAATTCCGGTATGTAAGCATCTCCCTGAAAGAATTGATCTTTTTCAATGATGTGAACGGGGATGCCTGCATGTTCTGCCAGGCTTATGACACCTGCTCCGGGTTTATTACAAAAAACAAGTGAAACGTTTATAGTATCATGACTTTTGAAATGGCGGATGATTTCACGGGCATTGGAGCCGGCACCTGAGGCGAAAATGGCAATTTGCTTCATTCTCGGGTAAAGTTCAGATAAAAGAGGATGCATGGTACATGAAGATCATTTCGCCGGATTCATTTTTTTGGATCGGAAGATGCTACATCTTTCTTTTTTATAAAGCCCATCATAGCGAGGATTTTCTTTTCATAGTTCCAAAAAAAGCGGAACTGTCCAAAAAAGAAGGATACTACAAGTATGATGACCTGATATCCGAAAATGAGTATTGACATTCGAAGCAAAAGTTTCCAAAGCCAGAATGTTTGGTCTGTGAATCCTACCCAGGCCGTTATTTCTCCGGATATGTACGCGGTAAGGGTTCCTGTAACGGCGAACGTGCAAAGTATCAGAAGCAATTGGAGGCTACTCTCCACTTTCCATTTCAGTTTCAATTTCTCGAACATGATGCAAAATGTATTAAAAAAGTCTAAAATCGCAAGTACACCCAGATATAACCGCACTTTAGGGATAGTGTTTACCGTTCTATGACAAATTATGCAATCAAGCAGTTACAAAGCCCTGTTTTACAAGCGTCGCGGGTGCTGAAAAAATTGTATGGGATGTTGATATAATGTTAAAATCCTGTCTTAATTTTGCCGACTTGAGAGACCTCATCGATTTTATACAACAACTGCTGTGAATATGATGCATCATCGACTCGTTGTGAGACTATTATTGTCCTCTTTCATATGTAGTCTGCTATTATTTGGCACAGTGTCGGTTCAGGCACAGGATGGCAAGCAGCTTTTCAATCAGAAATGTGCTTCTTGCCATGCCATTGACAAGAATCTTGTAGGGCCTGCATTGAAAGGGGTGGAAGATCGTTGGCCGGAGAAAGCCCAGTTATATTCCTGGATAAGGAATAGTGCGGCAGTGATCAAGAGCGGTTATCCTCGTGCGGTTGAGGTATACAACCAGTACAACAAGGTCCAGATGACTGCTTTCCCGGAATTGAAGGATGCTGATATTGATGCTATCCTGGCTTATATCAACGCCGGACCTGTGAAGCCGGAGCCCGGAGCGACAGGTGCTGTGGTTCCCCAGGCACCTGAATCCGACAGTACGTTATTGTTTGGTATCCTGACCCTCATTTTGGCTGTTATTGCCTTGATTTTGTTACAGGTGAACAGCAACCTCAGAAAAATGTCTGATGATAAGGATGGTGTTGTGTCAGCTGAGCCAGTGCCTTTTTGGAGGAATAAAGCCTATATAGCACTTATGACCATACTTCTTTTCATGGTCGGCGGATACTATACGTTCCAGGGTGCACAGGAATTGGGTCGTTCCAAAGACTACCAGCCTGAGCAGCCGATTTTCTATTCGCATACCGTTCATGCCGGCATCAACCAGATCAACTGTCTGTATTGCCATGGTGGTGCTCAGGAAAGTAAGCATGCGAATATTCCTTCGGTGAATGCTTGTATGAACTGTCATATGGGTATCAATGAATATGTCAAGGGGCCGAAGCTGTATCGTGAAGATGGTAAAGAGGTGGATGGGACGGCGGAGATTCAAAAGCTCTATCAATATGCCGGTTGGGATCCGTTGGCAAAAAAGTATACAGGCAATGGTAAGCCCATCGAGTGGATCAGGATCCACAATCTTCCTGATCATGTTTATTTCAATCATGCGCAGCACGTGAATGCTGGTAAGGTCCAGTGCCAGACCTGCCATGGTGAGATACAGAAGATGGACGAAGTTTTTCAGCATTCAGATCTGAGTATGGGTTGGTGTGTGAACTGTCATCGTGAGACGAAGGTTCAGTTTGCCGACAATAAATACTACAGCATTTATGAGAGTTTCCATGAGGATCTCAAGAATAAGAAGATAGACAGCGTGACCGTGGAGAAGATAGGTGGAATAGAGTGCCAGAAGTGTCACTATTGATTGCCGGAAACCGGCTTTCCTGCGCTACAGTCCATTGTCCAATCATATAGACACAGAACCTTACAACTGATTTATGGAGCAAAAAAAGTACTGGCAGAATTTCGGTGAACTGAAAAACAGTGAAGCCTACCAGGAAAGTCTGAAAGATGAATTCACCGAGGACCTGCCTTACGAGGCTGGTACTGGGTTGATGGAAGCAACCGCACCTAGGCGGGATTTCCTCAAGTACCTCGGTTTCAGCACTGCAGCAGCCATGGCTGCTGCCAGTTGTGAGATTCCGGTCAAAAAAAGCATACCCTATCTTAATAAGCCTGATAGTGTGATTCCGGGTGTTCCGAATTACTTTGCGACCACCTATGTTCAGGATGGGAACGTGGTCCCTGTTGTGGCTAAAGTACGAGATGGTCGTCCCATCAAGATTGAGGGTAATGATCTTTCCTCGCTGACTGAAGGAGGTACATCTGCACAGGTTCAGGCTTCAGTATTGGATCTGTACGACACTGCCCGCCTGAGATTTCCCATGAGCAATGGCAAGGAGGTCACAACATTCGATGCTTTCGATAAGATGGTATCTGAAGGAATGGCAGGAGTAACAGGTCAGAAGGTAGTGTTGCTGACCGCAACGATCACTTCCCCTTCAACCCTGAAGCTGATAGGGGAATTCAAGGCAAAATATCCTGGAAGTATCCACGTACAATATGATGCGTTGTCATCCAGTGGTATGTTACTGGCAAACCAGGCCTCTTATGGTAAATATGCGGTGCCTTCTTATCATTTTGATAAAGCAGATGTGATTGTAAGTCTGGATGCTGATTTTCTTGGCACATGGCTTAATCCCGTCGAATATTCCCGTCAGTATGCATCAGGCCGGAAGGTCAGTGCAAAGAACTTACGGATGAGCAAGCACATCCAGTTCGAGAGTATGCTCAGCCTAACGGGTGCGAATGCGGATGATCGGTTTGTACATCGTCCATCCGAGGCCGGTGCAGTAGCTGTTGCTTTGTATGCAAAGCTCGGTGGTGCTGTGGCTGCTCCATCTTTCTCAGATGATAGGTTGAAGAAAGGTCTTGATATGGCTGCGTCCATGTTGAAAGCTGCCGGTGGTTCAGCTGTCGTGGTCAGCGGCAGTAATGATGTCAATGTGCAGTTGATCGTGAACGCGATCAACGAGCTCATCGGAGCGAATGGCAAGACAATCAATTGGGGTGCCACGCTGAAGACTCGCCAGGGCAATGACAAAGAGATGTCTGACCTGGTACAGCAGATGAATGCAGGGGCGGTTGGAGCAATATTCATTCATGGTGTCAATCCTGTGTATGATTATTTCGACTCGAAGAAATTCTCAGAAGGACTAAAGAAAGTCAAAGTTTCGGTTTCCTTCAATGATCGTGAAGATGAGACGACCGAACTCTGCAAATATGTCATACCCGATCATCATTATCTTGAAAGTTGGGGTGATGCAGAAGTGAAGACGGGGTATTTCAGTTTCATGCAACCAACCATCGCTCCACTGTTCAAGACTCGTTCCTTTCAGACCTCACTGCTTAAATGGAGTGGAGTCAATAAGGAGTATGTCGAGTATCTGAAGGAGTATTGGATGTCGGATCTTGGTAGCCAGGAGGCTTGGGATAAGGTTCTTCAGGATGGTGTGATAGAAAGGCCGACAGCACAATCTGGTGCAGCCTACAGTGCTGCATCGGTGATGGAAGCTGCGGCGAAGATCGCCGCTGCTAAAAAAGGTGGTAAAGCGGAATTGGTGGTTTACCCGAAGGTTTCAATCGGAAGTGGTAAAAGTGCGAATAACCCATGGCTGCAAGAAATGCCAGATCCGATCACTAAAGCAACCTGGGATAATTATGCAGTCATTTCATTTGCTATGGCCAAGGAATTGGGTATCGCCGTGGATGATAACTATGAAGTTGAGGTTGATAAACCGGTACTCAAGATAGTAGCTGCCGGCAAGGAATTGTCTCTGCCGATTTTGGTGATTCCAGGTTTGCATCAAAATGTTATTGCCATTGCTCTGGGCTATGGAAGAAGTGAAAAAACAGGCAGGGCCGCAGCGGGTGTTGGTCAGAATGTATTTCCGCTTGTATCCTTCAATGGACTGACATTCGACTACCACAATGTGGACGTCAGCTATGAAAAGGCGAAAGATCGCTTTAAGCTGGCATATACTCAGTCACACAATCAATATGAGGGCCGTAAGGAAGTCGTCCGTGAATATGCCCTCAGTGAGTTCAAGCAAAAGCCCGGTATTCTCGCTGATGACCGCCATAAATTGGTAGAAGACTTTGCCAAGAAGACCGGCGATTACCGGGTGGAGGGAACGCTCTATCCAGACTTTCCCTATCCGGGCCCGAAGTGGGGTATGAGTATTGATCTGAACTCTTGTACAGGATGTGGTGCATGTACGATCGCTTGCACAGCGGAGAATAACATTCCTGTCGTTGGAAAGAGCGAGGTGATGCGTGCACATGAAATGCATTGGTTACGGATCGATCGTTATTTTGCTACATATCGTGATGATCAGGGCAATGACAACCTGGATAATCTGAATGTGGTTTTCATGCCGATGCTCTGCCAGCATTGCGATAACGCACCCTGCGAGAATGTCTGTCCGGTGAATGCCACCAACCACAGCAGCGAAGGTCTGAATCAGATGACCTATAATCGTTGCATCGGCACACGTTACTGCGCGAACAACTGTCCTTACAAAGTGCGTCGTTTTAACTGGGCAGATTATAATGGTGCAGACAGCTTCAAGGACAATCAAAAAGAGGCAGGACTTCTCGACGAAGCCGTTCATATGATGAATGACGACCTGAGTCG